>NZ_JAYRPE010000059.1:0-130175 GCF_041911315.1 Xanthobacter sp.
AGGACTCCAAGGTCATCGTCGCCGTCAACAAGGACGAGGAGGCCCCCATCTTCCAGGTGGCGGACTACGGCCTCGTCGGCGATATCAACACCGTCATCCCTGAACTCAAGGCGGAAATCGCCAAGGTTAAGGGATAGGATCACTCTGGCTGCGGCCGGACCACCACCGGCCGCAGTTTCGGGGAGGCCCGCCCCGGTCACCGGCAACAAGGCGAAACGAGAGAATCATGCCGCTCGAGATCAAGAAGGTCGGGGTCATCGGCGCAGGCCAGATGGGCAACGGCATCGCGCACGTGTGCGCGCTCGCCGGCTACGACGTGGCGCTGAACGACGCGGACCCCGACCGCATCCGCTCCGGCCTCGCCACCATCAATGGCAACATGGCCAAGCAGGTGGCCAAGGGCACCGTGTCCGAGACCGACCGGCAGGAAGCCCTCGCCCGCATCGTCGCCGCGGACAAGACCGAGGATCTCGCCGACTGCGACCTCGTGATCGAATCGGCCACCGAGCGGGAAGAGGTGAAGCGCAAGATCTTCTCCGGGCTCTGCCAGGTGGTGAAGCCGGAAACGCTGCTCGCCTCCAATACCTCCTCCATCTCCATCACCCGCCTCGCCGCCGCCACCGACCGGCCGGAGCGCTTCATCGGCATTCACTTCATGAATCCGGTGCCGCTGATGGAGCTGGTCGAGCTGGTGCGCGGCATCGCCACCGACGACGAGACCTTCGAGGCCTCCAAGACCTTCGTCACCCGCCTGCACAAGACCTATGCGGTGGCCGAGGACTTCCCGGCCTTCATCGTCAACCGTATCCTCCTGCCGATGATCAACGAGGCCATCTACACCCTCTATGAGGGCGTGGGCTCGGTGGATTCCATCGACCGCGCCATGAAGCTCGGCGCCAATCACCCCATGGGTCCGCTCCAGCTCGCCGACTTCATCGGCCTCGATACCTGCCTCGCGGTGATGCAGGTGCTGCACGAGGGGCTCGCCGATTCCAAGTACCGGCCCTGCCCGCTGCTGGTGAAGTATGTCGAGGCCGGCTGGCTCGGCCGCAAGACGCAGCGCGGCTTCTACGACTATCGCGGCGAGAAGCCCGTCCCCACCCGCTGAGGCATCCGGCGGGGAGGTCGGGCACCCCGGCCTCCCCGCGGATCAGCCCGGCCCAGCGCCGCCGGGCTCATGGTCATCGCCGGCTGCGGCGGCGGGCAGTTCCACCCGCTGCAAAAGACCGCCCCCGGGCCGGTTCGAGAGGATGAGCCGCCCGCCATGGCGGACGATGATCTCGTTGGCGATGGCGAGGCCGAGGCCCGCCCCGGGGATCTTCACCTGCCGCGCCGGATCGACCCGGAAGAACGGCTCGAACACCCGCCCCATCAGCGCCTCGGGAATGCCGGGGCCATCATCCTCGATCACCAGCACCACCCGCGCCGCATCCGCGCTGACCGCGAGCCGCGCGCCGCCGCCGTGGGTCGCGGCATTGACCGCGAGGTTGCGCACTGCCCGCTTGAGCGAGAGCGGCCGCCCCGCGACGCACGCCGGAGACGCGGCGAGGAGGACGATGGCGAGCCCGATCTCCTTCAGTTCCATCGCCACATCGGCGGCAAGACGGTCCATCCGCACCGTCTCCAGCGTGCCGCCCTCCACCTCCTCGCGCACCAGGCGGATGGCGCTGTCGGCGATGCGGTCCAGCTCCGCGAGGTCGGAGAGCCACTGGGCGCGCTCCTCCTCGTCCGGGATGAATTCCGCGCGCAGGCGCATGCGGGTGAGCGGCGTGCGCAGGTCATGGGCCGCGCCGGCGACGATGCGCATGCGGCTGTCCATGGAGGCCTTCAGCCGCGCCGAGAGCCGGTTGATGGCGACCGCCGCGGCGCGCACTTCGGTCGGCCCCCGTTCGGGCAGCACGGGCGGCTCGCCGTCGGGACCGATGCGGAGCGCCGCCTCCTCGATGAGCGAAAGCGGCTTGGTGAGCCGGCGCACCGCGAACACCGCCACCACCGTGACCCCGGCGACCATGAAGGCAAGCCACGCGGCGAAGCCGAACGTGCCGCCCGGAGGGCCGGGCGGTGGCAGCGGCTGACGGCGGCCATCCACCACCAGCCAGCGCCCGTCCGGCAGCGCCAGGGCGGTGACGCCCGTCGGCCCGCCGGGGGGCGCGGAACCGGGCCCATCCGGCGCTCCGGAGGGCGGCGGGCGGCGCAACACCCGGACGGGCAAGGTCGAGCCGAGCCTTGCCAGCGCCTCGCTCATGAGACGGGTCTCTTCCGGATCGATCTCACCCGCGGGCGGCACCGGGCGCAGCAGCGCCTCGCCGGCTTGTGACCGGACCTCGGTGCCGCGCGGAACGGCCGCGGCCAGATCGGCCATGATGAGAAGGTCCGCCGCATGGGTGCCGTGGTCGCCGAACGGCGGCCAGAGCGGGCGCGCGACGAAGAAGGAGGCGCCATTGGCCAGCGCGATCACCACCAGCACCGCCACCACGAGGATGGCGGAGACCTGGGCGCGCAGGGTCCTCACAGCGCGTCCTCGATGTCCACCCGCACGGAGAGCTGGTAGCCGCCGTTGCGCAGCGTCTTCAGGATCTGGAACGCGCCCTGGTCGCCGAGCTTGCGCCTGAGCCGGCTGACCAGCACGTCCACCGAACGGTCGAACGGGCCGGCCTCCCGCCCGCGGGTGATGTCCAGCAGCTGATCGCGGGAGAGAATGCGGCCGGGCCGCTCCAGGAAGGCCATCAGCAGGTCGAACTCGGCCCCGGTGAGGGGCACCTCCGCGCCGTCCGCCGCCGTGACGCGGCGCAGGTCCGGCTCGGCGCGGAAGCCGGCGAAGCCATAGGCGCGGACGGCGGAGGAGGCGGGATCGGTGACGCTGGTGCGCCGGAGGACGGCGCGGATGCGGGCCACCAGCTCCCGCGGATTGAACGGCTTGCCGAGATAGTCGTCCGCCCCGATCTCGAGGCCGATGATGCGGTCCACGTCTTCCTTCAGGGCGGTGAGCAGGATCACCGGGATCCGCGAACGGGCGCGCAGGGCGCGGCACAAATCGAGGCCGGAGGCGTCGGGCAGCATCAGGTCCAGCACCACGAAATCGATGCGCTGGGTGGTGAGCTTCTCTTCCATCTCCCGCCCGTCGCCGGCCGCCGTCACGCGGAAGCCCTGCGCGGCGAGATAGCGGCTGAGCAGCTTGCGGATTTCGAGATCGTCGTCGACGACGAGAATATGCGGACCGTCCTGTTGCACCGGTTCCTCCGTTCGGGCCGATGCTAGCCCGCCTCCCCTGCCGCCGCACGCATCCGTGCTTCCCAGCATTGCCACGGGGCGGCTGGCAACATTGCGTTACAAAATCCGCCCGGCAGGACATCTAACGATACCTCCCCGACCTCATTTGGCTACGAGCCGCCTCCATCCTCGCGTCAACCTGATGGACAGGAGGCACGCCATGACGTGCAACACGCCGATGCCGAAGACGCCGCGCCAGAGTTTCCGGGCCCTCATCCTCGCCGGGGCCACCCTCGGCATTCTGGCCGTCGCGGGTTTCATCGTGTCCTCCCCGGGATACGCCAAGGTGGACGACCACATGCCCCCGCAGGACCAGTTCGCGGCCGGGCCGGACACTCCGCCCATGCCCTTCGGTCCGCCCGGTCCTCCCGGCGCGCCCCATGGCCCCGCTGGCGGTCCTCCCCCCGGTCCTTTGGGCCTCGCCCGCAACCTCGCAGCCGCCGAAGCCGCCCTCGGCATCCGCGCCAACCAGCTCGACGCCTGGCGCGACTTCACCGATGCGCTGCAGGAGGCCTTGCCACCCCCGCCGCCGCCACCTCAGCCCGGTGCCGCGCCGCTCTCCCTCGTCACCGCGTTCGGCGCGCGCAGCGAGGAGGCCGGCAAGGCCGGAACCCGGCTCCTCAAGGCCGTGGACGCCCTGAAGACGCGCCTCTCGCCCGACCAGATCGAGAAGCTGGGCCGCCTCGAATTCGCACTTCTGCCGCCGCCTCCGCCGCCTCCCGGCGCGCCGCTCGGCGGCCACCCCGATCACCTCCCGCCGCCCCCTGCGCGTCCGTGAGGTCACGAGAAGGAAGGGAATCTCGCCGCCCTTGATCTTCCCTTCCCCGCAGCGGGCGTGCCTCGGCACGCCCGCTGTCCGCATTTCAGGCCCCGTCCCAACCCGTCACACGCCTGTCGCGCGTTGCACCTATTGATCTGAAAACGGTTTCACGCTCCATTGGAGCCCACCGGGGTCGGACGTGCCGCGCATCGTCACCATCAGGACCGTCGCCGAGCGCGCAGGCTGCTCCATCGCGACGGTCAGCCGCGTCATCAACCGCTCGGCGCCGACCAGCGCCGAAGTTGAGGCCCGGGTCCGTGCGGCCATCGACGAACTGGGTTTCCGCCCCAGCGAGATCGGCCGGGCGCTGAAGACGCTCAAGACCCGCACCCTCGGCGTCCTGATCCCGAGCCTCACCAATCCGGTGTTCGCCGCCTCCGTGGCGGGGATGCAGGCGGCCGCCCGCGAACGCCGCCACACCCTCCTCCTCACCGCCACCGACTACGACCCCGCCGCCGAGGCGGAGCTGGTGGAAACGCTGGTGGCGCAGAACGTGGCCGGCCTCGTGCTCACCGTCGCCTGCGCCGAGAACAACGCCACCCTCGACCTGCTGGAGGCGGAGAGCATCCCCTTCGTGCTCGTCCACAACGAGCCGGACACCGATGCCCGCGCCGCCGTCTGCGTGGACAATGCGGCGGCCACCTGCGCCCTCACCGAAGCGATGATCGCGGCCGGGCACCGCAACATCGCCTATCTCGCCGGCCGCTTCGCCACCTCCGACCGTTCGCTCCGGCGCTATGAGGGCTATCGGGCGGCCATGGAGACGGCCGGGCTTGATGCCGCCGCGCCGCTGGAACTCGACTATCTGGGCGACGCGCCGAGCCACGCCGCCGCGCTCGCCGGCCTGTTCGGCGGCATTACCGCCCCCACCGCGGCGCTGTGCTCCAACGATCTGCTCGCCCTCTCCGTCACCGGCGCGCTGCGCGACCTCGGCATCCGCGTGCCGGACGACGTGTCAGTGGCCGGCTTCGACGGCATCGCCCTCGGCCGGGCCATGAGCCCGAGCCTCGCCACCGTGGACACCCCCACCCGCCTGATGGGCGAGCGGGCCGTGGAGCTGCTGTTCGAGATGATCGAGACCGGCGCCGCCCCCCGCGTGGAGCGGCTGCCCTTCAGCCTGCGGTCCGGCGGCACCCTTGCCGCCGCGCCGAAGCGAGCCCGCCGACCGGAATCCACCCCACCGTCCCTCCCCACCCCGTGAGGTCCGCCATGCGTCCCCTCAAGACTCTTTCCGCCGCGACGCTTTCCGCCTTCGCGCTCGTCGCCGTGGCAGCCATCGCCCCCGCTCGCCCGGCCGCGGCGGCGGATGCCATCTGCTACAATTGTCCGCCCGAATGGGCCGACTGGGGCGCCATGCTGAAGGCCATCAAGGCCGACACCGGCATCGACGTGCCGCAGGACAACAAGAATTCCGGCCAGTCCCTCGCCCAGATCCTGGCGGAGAAGGCGAGCCCGGTGGCGGACGTGGCCTATCTCGGCGTCACCTTCGGCATCAAGGCGAAGGACGCCGGCGTCACCCAGCCCTATGAGCCCAAGGGCTTCGCCGACATTCCCGAAGGCCTGAAGGACAAGGACGGCAACTGGTTCACCATCCATTCCGGCACGCTCGGCCTGTTCGTGAACAAGGATGCGCTGGGCGGCGCGCCGGTGCCGGCCTGCTGGGCCGACCTGCTGAAGCCCGAATACAAGGGCCTCGTCGGCTATCTCGACCCCACCTCCGCCTTCGTCGGCTATGTGGGCGCGGTGGCGGTGAACGGCGCGCTGGGCGGCTCGTTCGACGACTTCAAGCCGGGCATCGAATACTTCAAGAAGCTCCAGGCCAACCAGCCCATCGTGCCCAAGCAGACGTCCTACGCCCGCGTGGTCTCCGGCGAGATCCCGATCCTGTTCGACTATGACTTCAACGCCTACCGGGCGAAGTACAACGAGAAGGGCAATTTCGCCTTCGTCATCCCCTGCGAGGGCTCCGTCGTCGTCCCCTATGTGATGACCATGGTGAAGGGCGCGCCGCACCCCGAGGCGGCGAAGAAGGTGCTCGACTACGTGCTCTCCGACAAGGGACAGGCCATGTGGGCCAAGGCCTACCTGCGCCCCGCCCGCAACATCACGCTGCCGCCGGAGATCGCCAGCCGCTTCCTGCCGGCCTCGGACTATGCCCGCGCCAAGCCCGTGGACTATGCCCGCATGGAGACCGCGCAGAAGGCCTTCTCCGACGCCTACCTCAACAACGTGAAGTGAGGCGGGCGTTCGCCTGAAGCCATGCACAGCGCCGATCGCCTCGCCCGCCTGTTCCTGCTGCCGTTGTTCCTGTTCGTGGCGGCCTTCTTCCTGCTGCCGATGGTGCGGCTCGTCGGCGTCGCGGGGTCCGGCCCCAACGGGATGGCGGAATATGTCGCCATCCTCACCAACCCGAGGCACCTCGCGACCCTGGTCGCGACCCTCGCCCTCTCGGCGGCGGTGACGGCGGCGACCCTCGCCATCGGCACCGTCGTCGCTCTGTTCCTGGCCCGCAACCGCTTCTGGGGCCGGCCGCTGCTGGTCTCGTGCCTCACCCTGCCGCTGGCCTTTCCCGGCGTGGTGGTGGGCTTCATGGTCATCCTGCTGGCCGGCCGGCAGGGGCTGCTCTCCAGCCTGTCCATGGGCCTCGGCATGGGGCGATGGGTGTTCGCCTATTCCATGGCCGGCCTGTTCGCGGGCTACGTCTATTTCTCGCTGCCGCGCGTGCTGGTGACGCTCATGGCCGCGGTGGAGAAGCTCGATCCGGCATTGGAGGAGGCGGCCCGCTCGCTGGGCGCGGGGCGCTTCGAGGTGCTGCGCGACGTGACCCTGCCCGGCATCGCCCCGGCGCTGATGGCCTCCGGCGCCATCGCCTTCGCCACCGCCATGGGGGCGTTCGGCACTGCCTTCACGCTGGCGACGCGCATCGATGTGCTGGCGATGACCATCTATACGGAGTTCACCCTCAACGCGAACTTCGCCACCGCGGCAGCTCTCTCCATCGCCCTCGGCCTCATCACCTGGGCGGTGCTCGCCCTCTCGCGCAACCTCGCCGGTGGCGGCGTGGCGGCGGCCGGCTGAGGCGCGCCATGAAAACCCACCGCCTCACCTTCGCCTTCCAGCTGTTCGTGACCCTGCTGGCGGCCGCCTTCCTGATGGTGCCGGCCGGCGCCTCCATCCTCGCCGGCTTCACCGCCAACTACTTCCGGGGCGTCTCCTCCGGCCTCACCCTGGATTGGGTGAAGCAGGTGCTGGCGCTTTATTCGGACACCATCTGGCTTTCCATCGGCATCGCGCTCGGAACCCTCGCGGCGACACTCGTCCTCGCCGTGCCCGCCGCCTGGGCGCTGGTGCGGCGCCCCTCGCGCCTTGCCCGCATCGTGGAAGAGGTGGTGACGCTGCCGGTGGCGGTGCCCGGCCTTGCCTTGGCGCTGGCGCTCATCCTCGCCTATGGCGCCATCCGCGAGTTCCGCATGAGCCCGGCCTTCATCCTCACCGGCCACGTGCTCTACACTTTGCCCTTCATGCTGCGCGCGGTGATGGCGGTGCTCGCCGCCGTCGATATCCGCTCGCTGGAGGAAGGCGCGGCCTCGCTGGGCGCCTCGCCGCTGCAACGCTTCTTCCATGTGGTGCTGCCCAATGCGAAGGGCGGCATCCTCGCCGGGGCGCTGATGGTGGTGACGCTCTCCATCGGCGAGTTCAACCTGACCTGGATGCTGCACACGCCGCTGACCAAGACGCTGCCGGTGGGCCTCGCCGACAGCTACGCCTCCATGCGCCTCGAAATCGCGAGCGCCTACACGCTGGTCTTCTTCGTCATGATCGTGCCCCTGCTCCTCGCCCTCCAAGTGTTCGGCCGCACCACCGGGAGCGCGCGATGACCGCACCCACCGGCGCCGCCATCTCCATCGCCGGCTGCGGCAAGACCTATCCGGACGGCACGCGGGCGCTCTCCCCGGTGGATCTGGAAGTGAAGGCCGGCGAAACGCTGGTGCTGCTCGGCCCCTCCGGCTGCGGCAAGACCACGTTGCTGCGCCTCATCGCCGGGCTGGAGACGCCCGATGCCGGCGGGCGAATCGCCTTCGACGGGGCGGACGTGACGGCCCTGCCCATCGAGAAGCGCAACGTGGGCATGGTGTTCCAGTCCTACGCCTTGTTCCCGAACATGAGCGTCATCGACAACGTGGCCTATGGCCTGCGCGTGCGCGGGGTGGCGACGGCGGCGCGGCGGGCGCAGGCGGCCTCGGTGCTCGCCATGATGCGCATCGAGGCTCTGGCCGAGCGGCGCATCGACCAGCTCTCCGGCGGCCAGCGCCAGCGCGTCGCCCTGGCCCGGGCACTCGCCGTGCGGCCGCGCGTGCTGCTGCTGGACGAGCCCCTGACCGCCCTCGACGCCGCCCTGCGCGAGCATCTGCGCAGCGAGATCGACGCGCTGCTGCGCCGCCTCGCCATCACCGCCGTCTATGTCACCCACGACCAGGCGGAAGCGCTGGCGCTGGGAGACCGCATCGTGGTGATGAAGAACGGCGCCATCGCCCAGGTGGGCACGCCGCGGGAGGTGTACTTCCGGCCGGCGGATGATTATGTCGCCGGCTTCGTCGGCATTACCAACCGGCTGGAGGGCATCGTGCGCAACGGCCGATTCGAGACCGCCGCCGGCATCCTGCCCGTCGCCGCCCCCGACCGGACCAAGGCGCACCTGCTGTTCCGCCCCGAGGCGGTGCGCCTCGTGAGCCCGGCCGAGGCGACACTGGTGTTCCAGGTGGCGCAGGTGGAGTTCCAGGGTCCGCGCCAGCGGGTGACGCTGAATGCCGGCGACGGAGCCCGCATCATCGCCGAGGCGCCCGCCGACCTCGACCTCGCTGCCGACGCGGCCATCGGCCTTGCCCTCGATGCCAACCGCTACACTCTGGCCTGACCCATGCTGATCGCCCAGCTCACCGACACCCACATCCGCCGCCCCGGCACGCTCGCCTATGGGGTGGTGGACACCGCGACCTATCTGGAAGCGGCGGTGGCCCACATCCGCGCCCTCGACCCGCGCCCCGATGCGGTGATCGTCACCGGCGACCTGACCGATTTCGACGACCCGGAGGAATTTGCCCGCTTCCGCGCCATCGTCGCGCCCCTCGGCCTGCCGCTGTTTCCCGTGCCCGGCAATCACGACAGCTCCGGCGGGCTGCTCAAGGCCTTCCCGGAGATCGCCGCGCGCTGCGCGGGTGGGCGCGTGAACTATGTGGTGGAGGAATTCCCGCTGCGGCTGGTGATGCTCGATTCCACCGTCTACGGCCGCCCCCATGGCACGCTGGGCGATGAAGGCCTCGCCTTCCTCGATGCGACGCTGGCGGCAGCGCCGGACCGGCCGGCATTCGTCTGCGCCCACCATCCGCCGTTCCTCACCGGCATCCGCCACATGGACGTTCAGAACCTGTTCGATGCCGCGGCGCTGGAGGCTGTGCTGCGGCGGCATCCGCAGGTTGTCGGCTTCACCTGCGGCCATGTGCATCGGGCGGTGACGACCACCTTCGCCGGCATCGCCGCCACCATCGCCCCGGCCCCGGCCCATTCGGTCAGCCTGGCGCTGGACCCGGATGCGCCGCCCACCTTCCACATGGAGCCGCCCAGCCTTTCGCTGCACCTGTTCGCGGAGGGACGGCTCGTGACCCACCGTAGCTTCATCGGCAGCTTTTCCGGCCCACATCCCTTCTTCGGGCCGGACGGCAAGGCCATCGGCACGCCCGCCTGAGGCTCCAAAACAAAAAGCCCCGGCAGAGCCGGGGCTTTTCAATCGGGGAGAGATCGGGTCAGCCGCCGGCCACCGGCAGCGGGATCGGCGCCGGGCCGGCCGCGGTGCTGCGCGAGGCGGTGTGCTGCGCCACCCGGTCCGCGTAAGGCAGCTCCAGCCGCTCCCACACGTCCGACAAGGCGGTCGCCAGATGGGCGATGAGCGCGTCGTCGTGGAACGGAGTGGGGGTGATGCGCAGGCGCTCGGCACCGCGCGGCACGGTGGGGTAGTTGATGGGCTGGATGTAGATGCCGTACTCGGCGAGGAGAAGGTCCGACGCCATCTTGCAGGCCTTGGCGTCGCCCACCATCACCGGGACGATGTGGGTCGGCGTCTCCATCTGCGGCAGGCCGGCGGTGGCGAGAGCCGCCTTGACCTTGGCCACCTGGGTGCGCTGGCCGGTGCGCTCGGCCTGCGAGTTCTTGAGGTGGCGCACCGAGGCGGTGGCCGCTGCGGCGATCGCCGGCGGCAGCGCCGTGGTGAAGATGAAGCCCGGCGCGTAGGAGCGCACGGCGTCGATGACGAGGCGCTTGCCGGTGATGTAGCCGCCGACCACGCCGAAGGCCTTGCCCAGCGTGCCCTCGATCACGTCCACCCGGTGCATGACGCCGTCACGCTCGGCAACGCCGCCACCGCGCTCGCCATACATGCCGACCGCGTGCACTTCGTCGAGATAGGTCATGGCGCCGTAGCGCTCGGCCAGATCGCAAATCGCGCCGATGGGGGCGATGTCGCCGTCCATGGAATAGACGCTCTCGAACACCACCAGCTTGGGCCGGTCGCCCGCCGCCTTCAACAGCTCTTCGAGATGGTCGAGGTCGTTGTGGCGGAAGATGGCCTTCTGCCGGCCGCCGTGGCGGACGCCCTCGATCATGGAATTGTGGTTCAGCTCGTCCGAGATCACCACGCAGTCGGGGATCAGCTTGACGATGGTGGAGATGCCGGTGGCGTTGGAAATGTAGCCCGAGGTGAAGACGAGGCCGGACTCCTTGCCGTGCAGGTCGGCCAGCTCGCGCTCCAGCATCACGATCTCATGGCTGTTGCCCGAGATGTTGCGGGTGCCGCCGGCGCCGGCGCCGCGCGCCTTGGCCGCGTCGCACATGGCGGCGACCACGTCGGGATGGCTGCCCATGCCGAGATAGTCGTTGGAGCACCACACCACGATGTCGCGCGGACCGCCCGGCGAGTGCCACACCGCCCGCGGGAAGTGCGAGGCGTCGCGCTCGATCTCGGCGAAGGTGCGATAGCGGCGCTCCTTGCGCAGGGCGTCAATGGCGTCGGCGAAGAAGGTATCGTAGATCATTCCGAACCCTGCGGCGGCAGACGGGATCGCGGGTGGATCCTCATTGTTCTAAGATTATGCTGCAACCTTGCTCCTTGTATTGATGCCAATCAAGAGCCGAGCGCGACGCGCGGCGATCCGGCGCAACCCACGGCCAGAACTGCACAAATGCCGCAGCGCAGCAGGCGGCGCGGAAGAGAGTGACGGCAAGCTTTCGCCCGAGGTTGGCACCTGGAAATGAGCGGCGGGGTCCGCACGCCCGGAGAGCATTGCGAGTGGCTCAGACCTGCCCTGCGCCGCTGCACTGATCTTCATCAAATTGCCCCTTGCATGGGCGGGCCGAATCCCCTAAATCCGCGTTGCCCAAATTCGCACGTGCCTGTGGTCGCGTGTCGGTCGGTAGGATCTCCGGACAAGAGGCCGGAAAGCTGCCAGGACGATCGACAAGCCGGAGGGAACCGGCCCACCCCGCTCCTCAATGCGGGGGACGTGACTTGAAGCAACGACGTAAGGGCTTTTTTGGTCTCGGTCGGCCCTCCAAAGGTCGGCGTTACTAAAGAGGCACTACATCTTGCCGGCCGTGCGGAGCGGGACTTCCCTCTCCAATCGTGCGCAGTCGTCCTCGCTCCTGCTTTGCCTTGCGGCCAAGCGGGCGGTTCTGCTGCCGTTCGGTCCGATGATGCGGCCGGGTAAAGCCCCGGCGAAGCGGGTACGGCCCGCAGACGGTCGGCGTGTCCACATCGCCGGGCGAATGCGAGCGCGTGCCCCGGGCTCTCCCAGAAGGAGCGTCCGTCCTGTCGTCGCGCAGTTCCCTGCGCTTCACTGGCTTCAGGTCACGGGGAGGTATCCATGACCGATCGCATCCGCGAATTCCTGCGTACCCGGCGAGAGGATGGCCCCTGCGTGGTGGTGGACCTCGACGTGGTCCGCACCAACTATCTCTCGTTCGCCCGCGCGCTGCCGGACACCCGCGTGTTCTATGCCGTGAAGGCCAACCCCGATGCCGCCATCCTGAAGGCGCTGGAGGAGCTGGGCTCCTCGTTCGACTGCGCCTCCACCGGCGAGATCGACATGGTGCTCGCCACCGGCGCGGGCGCCGACCGCATCTCCTTCGGCAACACCATCAAGAAGGAGCGCGACATCGAGCGCGCGTTCAAGGTGGGCGTTCGCCTGTTCGCCGTCGATTCCTACGAGGAAGTCGAGAAGATCGCCCGCGTCGCCCCCGGCGCCAAGGTCTTCTGCCGCATCCTCTGCGACGGTGCCGGCGCCGAGTGGCCCCTGTCCCGCAAGTTCGGCTGCGAGCCGGAGATGGCCGCGGACGTGCTGGAGCACGCCCATCGCCTCGGCCTCGCCGCCTATGGCGTGTCCTTCCACGTGGGCTCGCAGCAGAAGAACGTGCACGCCTGGGACGGCGCGCTCTCCTCTGCCGCCGCGATCTTCCGCGCCTGCGCCGAGCGGGGCATCTCGCTGTCCATGGTCAACCTGGGCGGCGGCTTCCCCACCCGCTACCTGCAGGACGTGCCGGGCGCCATCTCCTATGGCGAGGCGATCTTCGCCTCCCTGCGCCGCCACTTCGGCAACGCGATCCCGGAGACCATCATGGAGCCGGGCCGCGGCATGGTGGGCAATGCCGGCCTGATCGAGACCGAGGTCGTCCTCATCTCGAAGAAGTCCGAGCAGGACGCCATGCGTTGGGTCTATCTCGACATCGGCAAGTTCGGCGGCCTCGCCGAGACGATGGACGAGGCGATCCGCTACCCGCTGCGCACCCCGCGCGACGGCGACGACACCGCCCCCTGCGTTCTCGCCGGCCCGACCTGCGATTCCGCGGACGTGATGTATGAGAAGACCCCGGTCGAGCTGCCGCTTTCGCTCTCGATCGGCGACAAGATCATCATCGAGGCGTGCGGCGCCTACACCACCACCTACTCGGCGGTGGCGTTCAACGGCTTCCCGCCGCTGAAGTCCTACGTGATCTGAAGGCGGCTTCAGCCGCCGAAGATCCAAGCTCCCGTGGCCCCTGATTGGAGCCACGCGGAAACCCGCCCGCGCGGCGCCCGAGCGTATTCCGCGACCCGGCCGCAGAAGGTCCCCCGGCACTGGCATGACGCCGTCCGGGGCATGAGGAGGGGACGTGTCCCCTCGTCTTCCGCACCCGTCCCTGAAGGCATTCGCCCCGAAGGTATTCCCTGGCTGTGATGCAGCCGGGACGGGCTTCTTCACCTCTCACGTTGGCGCAAGGAGCTGCCGATGACCGAGATCGTGCTTGAATCCGTGGAAGATGTGGCCCCCCGCGAGGCCCTGCTCGACCTGTGCATGGGCGAGGGGCGCAAGGCCAAGTCCTCCGAGCGTCTGCGCGAGGGCCGCCTGCCGGCGGAAGGCCTCGCCTTCTCCGCCCACGGCCCGGACGGCCGTCTGGCCGGCACCGTGCGGCTGTGGAACGTGACGGCGGGCCCCGCCCGTCCGGCGCTGCTGCTCGGCCCGCTCGCGGTCCATCCCTGGTTCCGCGCCCACGGGCTCGGCGGCGCCATGATGCGCGCCTCCATCGCGGCGGCGCAGGCCAAGGGCCACGGCGCCATCCTTCTGGTGGGCGATGCGGCCTATTACGAGCGCTTCGGCTTCTCCGCGGAGAAGACCGGCGAGCTGTGGATGCCCGGCGCCTACGACCGCAACCGCCTGCTGGCGTTGGAGCTGAAGGCCGGCGCGCTGGACGGCGCCCGCGGCCTCATCAGCCCCACCGGTGCCCGCATCGCCCTGCCCTCGCTGGAAGAGCTTCTGGCGCCGGTACTGCTGAAGTCCGCCTGATCCGATCGCGCGACGACACAGGAAAATCCCCGGCTCGATCCGTCGAGCCGGGGATTTTTGTTTCGGGGTCCGGGATCAGGTCAGCCCTTCCGAGGCCGCTTCGGTTTTGGAGCGGCAAGGCGGTGGGCCGCCTGGAGCGCGGAGGCCAGCGTCGCCTCGTCCACCACGGTGAGGTCGCAGCGGGTGGCGCCCATCCGCCCCCATCCGCCCGGAACCGGCGCGAAGGCTTCGGGCACCTGCTCGCAGTAGAAATCGCGCAGGTCGGGATCGAACATCAGATTGAGGTCGAGCCCGCTCGGCCCCAGCGTCGCGAAGATCTTGCGCGGCGTGCGGAACGCCTTGCGATCGACGTGCGGCGCCTCGCTCGCCTCGGGCAGAGCGAGGGCCATCTCCCGGACACGGGCGGCATCGACAGCCATGGAAGGCCTCCCTTTCAGCGGGAGGCCTCCGCAGGCCTCACCGCACGATGATGTTCTTGAACTGCCAGGGATCCTCGAGGTCGAGATCCTCGGGGAACAGCTTCTGGCGTCCGGTGAGGGGCGTCCAGTCCGTATAGGTGCCGATCATCGGGCCGAGATAGGGCGTCTGCACTTCGAGGCAGCGGCGGAAGTCCATCTCGTCGGCTTCGACGATGCCCGCCTCGGGGTTCTCCAGCGCCCACACCATGCCGGCGAGCACGGCGGAGGTCACCTGCATGCCGGTGGCGTTCTGGTAGGGGGCGAGTTCCCGCGTCTCCTCGATGGAGAGCTGGGAGCCGAACCAGTAGGCGTTCTTGGCGTGGCCGTAGAGCAGCACGCCCAGTTCGTCGATGCCGTCGACGATCTCGTGCTCGTCGAGGATCTTCCAGCTGTCCTGGAAATGACCGCCATTGCCGAACATCTCGTGCAGCGACAGCACCGCGTCGTTGCAGGGGTGGTAGGCGTAGTGGCAGGTCGGGCGATAGACCACCTGGTCGCCATCGCGCACCGTGAGGTAGTCGGCGATGGAGATGGCCTCGTTGTGGGTGACGAGGAAGCCGTACTGCGCCTGCGGGGTCGGGGTCCACGAGCGCACGCGGGTGGCGGCGCCGGGGGACATCAGGTAGATGGCCGCGCCGCAGCCCGCCTCATGGGTGCGGCCGTCCGGCGGCAGGGTCTTCTCGTGGGTGCCCCAGCCCAGCTCGGCGGGCTGCAGGCCCTCGGAGACGAAGCCCTCCACCGACCAGGTGTTCCAGAACTGGCCCATCACCTTGGGCTCGCGGGCGCGCTGGGTGTCGCGCTCGGCGATATGGATGCCCTTGATGCCGAGGCTGCGCGCGAACTGCGCCCACTCCTCGCGGGTCTTCGGCTCGGGCCGGTCGAGGCCGGTATCGGCGGCGACGTTGAGGAGCGCCTGCTTCACGAACCAGGACACCATGCCCGGATTGGCGCCGCAGGTGGACACGGCGGTGGTGCCGCCCGGATTGCGACGGCGGGCGGCTAGCAGGCTCTCGCGCAGCGCATAATTGGTGCGCGCGGCGGTGGGCATGGCCTCGTCGAAATAGAAGCCCTTCCAGGGCTCGATGACGGTGTCCACATAGAGGACGCCAAGTTCGCGGCACAGCTCCATCACGGCGATGGAGGACACGTCCACCGAGAGGTTCACGCAGAAGCCCTGGCCGGCGCCGTTGGTGAGCAGCGGGGTCAGCAGGTCGCGGTAGTTCTCGGCGGTCACTTCCGACTGGACGAAGCGGATGCCCCGGGAATCAAGCAGCTTGCGGTGGTCCGCCACCGGATCGATCACCACCATGCGCTCGCGGTCGAAATCGAAATGGCGCTCGATGAGCGGCAGGGTGCCCCTGCCGATGGAGCCAAATCCGATCATCACGATGGGGCCGTCGATCTTTGCGTGGACCGGCCAGTCGCTCATGGTGAAACACTCCTCGGGGTGGCGGCGCCGGCTCGTTACGGCGCCGCGAAAGTCACAGGACGCGCGAAAACGGGGGAACCCGTGGGATCGGCGCGGCGTGGAAACGATGCCGCGCAAGGGCGCGGCGTGGGTGTAGACGCCGCGCGCAAGCGCGGGCGGGCGCACCATGGGAAAAGCGCAGCCCGGCGTCAACCGAAGAGCTTGAGCAAAGCCGGCAAACCAAGCAGCGGCAGGGCTTGGCTCAGCGCCGGGTCTCGACTTTCACCGGCATGGCATCGACGTGGAAGAGCGCGGGAAAAAGCCGCGTCCAGAGCGCCACGACCATGAGCGTTCCAACGCCCCCCACCACCCCCGCGCCCACCGCGCCGATGAGCGCGGCAACCATGCCGGACTCGAATTCGCCGAGCTGGTTGGAGGTGCCGACGAACAGGGAATTCACCGCGCTGACCCGCCCGCGCATCTCGTCCGGCGTGGAGAGCTGCACCAGCGAGGAGCGGATGACCACGCTCACATTGTCCGCGGCGCCCAGCACGAACAACGCGCCCAGCGACAAAAGGAAGCTGGAGGAGACCGAGAACACCACCGTCGCCAGCCCAAACACGGCCACGGCGGCGAACATGACGTGTCCCACCTGGCGCGTCGGCGGCCGGCGCACCAGCACGATGGACATGAGCACCGCCCCCACCGCCGGCGCGGCGCGCAGGGCGCCGAGGCCCTGCGTTCCCACATGCAGGATCTCGGCGGCATAGATGGGCAGCAGCGCGGTGACGCCGCCGAGCAGCACCGCGAACAGGTCGAGGGAGATGGAGCCCAGCACCACCGGGCTGCGGCGGATGAAGGAAAGGCCGGAGAGCAGGGTCTCGAGGGTCATGGCGCTGCGCGGCCCCGGCGCGTGGACATGGCGGATGAAGGCCATGGCAACCGCCGCCACCCCGTAGCAGACCGCCGCCAGCGTCAGCGGCACGGCGGGTCCGAAGATGTAGGCGAAGCCGCCCACCGCCGGGCCGGCAATGGTCGCCATCTGCATGGCGGAGGAGGCCACCGCCAGCGCCCGCGGCAGCACCTCCCCGGGCACGAGGCGGGGCAACAGCGCCGCCATGGTGGGTGCCTCGAAGGCGCGGCTCGCCCCGATGGTGACGACGGCGGCATAGATCGGCAGGAGGCCGGCATGGCCGGAGCCCTCCGCGAGGGCGAGGGCGCCCACCGTGAGCGCCGACAGCGTCTGGCAGGCCAGCACGATGCGCCGCCGGTCGAAGGTATCGGCCACATGGCCCACCAGCAGGGTCAGGCACAGGATCGGCAGGAATTGCGCGAGGCCGACGAGGCCGAGGGCGGCGGCGCTGCCGGTGAGGCTGTAGACCAGCCAGCCCACCACCACCCCCAGCATCTGGAAGGCGAGGGCCGAGCAGACCCGGCTGATCCAGAACAGGATGAAGGCGGGATGATCCCGAAGCCGTATCCCGGCTGAAGATGCGGCCGCGGTCACGGCTGCATCTGGGGGCGGCGCGGGGGAGATGTCGGCAGGCAGGTTGACGGGCAAATCACGGGGCAGATCCGCGCGGTGGCACGTCCGTGGGCCGGACGATCCTTGGACCCTGCCCGCGTACCGTTGCAGGCAGGGGTTGGCAACCCATGCCCCAACGTCCGCTCACGAACCGTTCAGGTGCTTGCGGTTCAGCCGCCCGCCGGTCAATCGCTCGCCAGGATATGGTTCTGGACGATGGGATAGACCTGACTGGCCCATTTGCGTCCCGAGAACACGCCGTAGTGTCCGACGCCCGCCTGCATGTGGTGGCGCTTCTTGTGCGGTCGCAGTGCCGAGCAGATGTCCTGCGCCGCCATGGTCTGGCCGATGGAACAGATGTCGTCCCGCTCGCCCTCCACCGTCAGCAGCGCCGTCTTGCGGATGGCGCGGAAATCGATGGGCCGGCCGCGATAGGTCAGTTCGCCCTTGGGCAGCCGGTATTCCTGGAACACGTAGCGCACGGTCTCCAGGTAGAATTCGGCGGCAAGGTCCAGCACGGCGAAATATTCGTCATAGAAGGCCTTGGTGGACTCGGCCTTCTCTTCGTCGCCCTCCGAAAGGGCATTGTAGAGGTCGAGATGCGCCTTGACATGGCGCGAGTAATTCATGCTCACGAAGGCGGTGAGCTGGAGGAAGCCGGGATAGACCCGCCGCCCCGAGCCGGCAAAGCCCTTCGGCACGGTCGAGATCAAATTCTTCTCGAACCACGAGATGGGCTTGGAGGTGGCCAGCTCGTTCACCTTGGTGGGGTTGATGCGGCAGTCGATGGGGCCGGCCATGAGCGTCATGGAGGCCGGCACCGCCGGGTTCTTCTCCTGCCCCATCACCGCCGCGGCGACGAGGGCCTGCACGCACGGCTGGCACACCGCCACGAGATGGGCGCCCGGCCCCAGGACTTCCAGGAAGCGGATGACGTGCTCGACATAGTCGTCGAAGCCGAAGGGGCCGGCCGAGAGCGGCACCTCGCGGGCATTGTGCCAGTCCGTGATGTAGACGTCATGGTCCGGCAGCATCGTCTTCACGGTGTTGACGAGCAGCGTCGCGAAATGACCCGACAGGGGCGCGACCACGAGGACGCGCGGCTGGGCGATGTCCACGTCCTTCTTGAAGCGCAGCAGGGTGCCGAAGGGCAGGACGGCGGTGTTTTCCTCCGTCACCTGAACTTCGCGATTGCCGACTTCAACCGTTTTGATGCCGAAAGACGGCCGGCCATGGGAGAGGCCGGCACGCTCGATGAGCTCGTAGGCGGCCGCAAGCTGGCGGAAGCCGAGATGGCCGTATCCATTGATGAGAGGGCCGTTGAGGGTCTGCCGCGCGAGGCTGGCGAAGAACCTCATCGGGCTCATGAGGTCGGCCTGGGCCTGATAGGCGGAGTACATCATGACAGCGTGCGCCGGACCGTCCGGCACCGCGGTGCCAGAGGAGTGAACCTGGAAGAAGTCTGCAGCATGATGCCGAAAGGTCCTTCTGCTCCGCGTCCCCCACGCCCGGCCCCCGACGGCCGGCGGAAGCATTAAGTAGTTGTCGCAGGCCCAGCTTTCCGCTTTGCAGCAAGCCTGAACGGATGTACCTGTTAAGTTGATATTGGAGCTATGCGTGGTGCATTGCAACACGCATCCTTAGCAGCAGGGCCGAAGGCCGAGCGACCGCGCCGGATGCCCGACCAAAGTCGAAGCCGCCGGCTGCGCCAAGAACAAGCATGCGCCAAGAGCAAACAAAGGCGGAAGGGTCGAGGGGAACGGTCAGGTCAGGGATCGCAAATCCGAGGCACGGGACAGGCATGGCGACGCTCACCATCTCCAGCAAGAATTACTCCTCCTGGTCCATGCGCGGCTGGCTGCTGTGCAGGATGGCCGGCCTCTCCTTCGATGAGGAGCGGGTACCGACCGACGATCCCGACGCCAAGGCGGAGCTGCTGCTGCTGTCGCCCTCCTTCCTCGTCCCGCGCCTGGTGCACGAGGACGTGACGGTGTGGGACACGCTGGCCATCGCCTCCTTCCTCAATGAGGTCTTCCCCGAGGCCGGGCTGCTGCCCGCCGACCGCGCGGTGCGCGCCCACTGCCTCTCCATCTCCGGCGAGATGCATTCGGGCTTCGCCAACATGCGCTCGGCGCTGCCGATGAATATCAAGGCGCACTATCCCGGCTTCAAGGTCTGGGCCGGCGCGCAGGCGGACATCGAGCGCATCGCCGCCATCTGGCGCGGCTGCCTCACCGCCCACGGCGGTCCGTTCCTGATGGGCGCGACGCCCACGCTGGCCGACGCCATGTATGCGCCCGTCTGCTCGCGCTTCACCACCTACGACGTGAAGCTCGACCCCGAATGCGAGGCCTACCGCGCCCGCATCATGGCGCTGCCGCTGGTTCGCGAGTGGATCGACGGCGCGATCTCCGAGCCGGAAGAGCTGGAAGAGCTGGACGCCGAATTCTGATGCGGCCGGGTCCAGTCCCGTGATCGAAACGGCGGCCGCCGCCGTCTCCTCCGTGAACCTGGGCCTGATCGCCGTTGGTTTTGCCGTGCTCGTTCTGGCGGGCATGGTGAAGGGCGTCATCGGCATGGGCCTGCCGACGGTCGGCATCGGCCTGCTCAGCGTGTTCCTCGCCCCGGCCGAGGCGGCCGCGCTGCTGATCCTCCCCTCCACCGTCACCAATTTCTGGCAATACTTCACCGGGCCAAACGTGCTCGGCATCGCCCGGCGCTTCTTCTGGATGATGGTGATGGTGGCGGCCGGCACGCTTGTCGGCGGCCTTCTCCTGGGCGGCCTCGCCTCGCCCGCCGCGCAGCCGGTGCTCGGTGCAACGCTGCTGGCCTATGGCGCGCTGGGCCTGTCCTCGGTGCAGTTGAAGGTGCCACAGCGGCACGAGCCGTGGCTGTCCCCGCTGATGGGCTTCCTCACCGGCCTCGTCACCGGCACCACCGGCGTCTCGGTCATGCCCTCGGCGCCCTATCTCCAGTCTCTGGGGCTGGCGCGGGATGATCTGGTGCAGGCCCTCGGGCTCACCTTCATCGTCTCGACCACGGCGCTTGCCGTGGTGCTGTTCCATCCCGACGACGGTGGCGGGGCGCTGGCCGATCCCGCCGCGGCGCTCGCCTCCGCGGCGGCGTTGCTGCCGGCCTTCATCGGCATGCAGCTCGGCGCCATGGTGCGCCGGGCGGCCTCGCCGCAGATGTTCCGGCGCATCTTCTTCTCCGGCCTCGGCCTGCTCGGCACCTACATGCTGGTGCGCGGCCTCCTCTGAGCCGGCCGCCGCTCACGCCGCCCGCCGCTCACTCGGAGAGGCGGTGGATGTCGTGCACGACGATGCCGATGGAATCGTCCGGCTTCCGCATCCATTCCTTCTGCCGAAGCGTCTTCACCGTGTCCTCGTAGCCGGTCTGCCAGTGCTCGCGCATGGAGGTCTGCGAGAACTCGTAGTCCTTGGATTCCCGCTCGTAGGTCTTTTCCTGATAGATCAGGTGGCAGATGTTGACCGGGCCGGAGCTGGCATAATCGTCGATGAGGGCGATGTCCTCTTCCGTACGCAGCTGCTCGGGAATGCGCTGGAGCGCGTCGTAGAGCTTCGAGCGCAAATCCTGAACCCGCCGGAACACATCGGTGGTGTAGCGGGTGCGGCTGGAATAGCTGATGTCCTTCTGGCGCTCCGACACGTCAAACATGTCCCGCGGCAGTTGTCCGCGGGCGCTGAACAGATCCACCTGGAACACCAGCGCGCTGGGGTGGTCCGGCTGGTCGAGCAGGAACTGGAGCGGGGTGTTGGAGACGACGCCGCCGTCCCAGTAGAACTCGCCGTCGATCTTCACCGCCGGGAAGCCGGGCGGCAGCGCGCCGGAGGCCATGATGTGCTCGGGAGCGATCTTGTGCTCCTGATTGTCGAAATAGATGAAATTGCCGGTGCGCACGTTCACCGCGCCCACCGAGAAGCGCTTCTCGCGGGAATTGATGCGGTCGAAGTCCACGAGCCGCAGCAGGGTCTCGCGCAGGGGGGCGGTGTCGTAGAAGGAGGTGGCGCCGGCGGCGCCCGAGGGCAGCAGCCAGGGATTGGGGAAGCGCGGGGTGAAGAAGCCGCGCTGTCCCTGCAGGATGGTCCGGGTGGCGCTGAGCTGGTTGCGCCACTGGCGGAAGATGTCGCCTTCCAGGTTGATCGGCAGGATGCGCTGGGAGGTGATGGTCTCCCAGAAGTCCCTGAGCTTCGTCACCCGGTCCTGCGGCGCGTTGCCGGCAATGATGGCCGAGTTGATGGCGCCGATGGACACGCCGGAGATCCAGTTCGGATCACACCCGACCTCCGACAGCGCCTCGTAGACGCCGGCCTGATAGGCGCCGAGCGCCCCGCCGCCCTGGAACACCAGCGCCACGCGCTTGTACTCGTCGATGATATCGCACAGCTCGCTGGAGCGCTGGTTGGCAGCGTCGGTCATCGCCCTCACCTTCTTTGAAGTTGTTTCCCTCGACCGGCGGCGCGCAGGACGCCGCCGGAAGCCGGACGTCAGGCGCCGTTTTCCTTCATGTAGTCGTAGACCACCTTGCCCATGCCGAGGGTGAGATCAGCCTTGATGTGCACGGCGGAGAGCACCTCCAGCACCGGCAGGGCCGCGACGTTGCACAAGGCGTGGGGAAACAGGCCGAGGGCGCCGGGCCCGACCCAGCATTCCTTCAGCGTGATGTCCTCCAGATAGTAGCTCACCAGCTCGCAGATGCGCGGCGTGGCGTCCACGTCCGGGATGATCTTGAGCAGGAAGCTCGGGGTGAGCAGGGAGGCGAGGATCTTCTCCTTGTCGCCGGCCACCCACTTGTAGCCCATGGTCGCGGAAGCGCAGAGCACGCTGCCGTAATGGAGCGTGCCGACCAGCGTGTCGGTCTCCACCTTGAGCTTCGGCTGGGCGTACTTCTTGGGAAAGCCCCACAGCTCGCGCCCGCCGGCGATGGGGGATTCGTCGTCCAGATACATGGAGTGGACGTAGCCGCCCTCCTGGCCGTTGAAACGGACCGGGATGACCTGTCCGGTCTCGGTGTAGTCACCGAAGCCGGTGGAATCGGGCATGCGGATGAATTCGTACTTCACCACCGGCTCGGTGACCTCGAGCGGCTCGGGCACCACCTTCGCGAGCGCCTCCGGATCGGTCCGGTAGGTGATGATCATGTATTCGCGGTCGATGAAGCGGTAGGGCCCCGGTGGGAACGAGGGGTTGGTGAGCGGCATCGAGTAGGCAGTGCGGCGAACGTCAGCGATCTTCATCGGCAGTCTCTCGTGCGCTTGTCCCGTTTCGCACCTGCGAATGGACGCCGCCAAGGTAGAGCGGACGGGCGCCCGTGAAAAGCCGCCCGCGGCATGCGTTTCCTGCCCGGCTAAGGACTTGGTGCGCGGCACCGAAACCGCGGCGGTTCAGAAGGCTAGCAGGCCGCCCTGACCCTTTTCCGTCCCGAACGCAACGGCCCCGCCGGAGCCGTGCCAGGCGATGGCGGTCACCGGGTCATTGTCGGGCGCGCGCAGCAGGATCTCGGCGCCGTCCGAGATGCGCACCATCATCACCATGCCGTCCTCGTAGCCGATGGCGACCACCGGGTCCTTGGGGTGGGGTGCCACGACAGTCACCCGCGAGGTGGGCGAAGGCGCCAGCATGGCCGGCTCCTTGCCCATGGGGCCGTCCTTGGCCTGGAACGGCCACAGGATGGCCTCGCCCGAGCCTGACGTGGCGAGCCACTTGCCGTCGGCGGTGAAGGCGAAGGACTTCACCCGCGAGGGATAGCCGGACATGCGCATGTGCGCGCCGTCCACCACGCGCCAGCCGTGCAACGCCGGCTCCTGCATGGTGCTGACGAGGAAGCGGCCGTCCGGCGAGAACGTCACACCGAGGTGCGAGCCCTTCCAGCCATAGACCTCCGGCTTGGCGCCCGCCGCGTTGGGAAACCACAGCGACACGCCGCCGTAATGCGCCACCGCGAGGCGCAGGCCCTTGGGGGCGAAGGCGAGGCCGCCCACGGTGGAGGGCACCTCCAGCGACTTCGGCTCCCCCTTCTGCTGCAACACATGGGCGACCTTGCCGGCCGAATAGGCGACGGCCCCGTCCGGCCCCAGCGCCACCCGGTCGATCCAGCGGCCCTTCTGCTGCGCCAGTTCGCGGGTGGTGCCGTCCGCCAGCGTCTCCATCACCCGCCCGTCGTCGCCGCCGGTAACCAGCCGCTTGCCGTCGGAGGCCGCGCTGAGCACGCCGCCGTCGTGAACCGGAACCAGAACCGGCGCTGCGCCCTCCTCCAGCCCGATCAGGGAGGCCGTGCCGTCCGTCCCCACGAAGGCGGCCTTGGACTCGAGGAAAGCGAGGGCGACGACGCCGGCCTCGAAGGCGAGCGGCCGGACCTTGCTGGTGAGGCTGGACGGGGCGGAAACCATGGTGCTCTGATCCCGGTGATGGACGGGGCGTTCCTTAAGGCACCGATGCGGGCCGCTGGCAACACCCCCTCTGCCCTATCCCTTCTCTGCCCTGTCCCTTCAATGCTCTTGGCCTGCGCGCGGCGCGGCCGCATAAGGGCGGCGCCGCCATGTTCGACACCAAGCTCCCCATCGACGCCGTGCTCGGCGACATCCGCTCGACGCTCGCGTCCACCCCCTGCGCCGTGCTGGTGGCTCCGCCCGGCGCCGGCAAGACCACGCGCGTGCCTTTGGCCGTGCTGGACGAGCCGTGGGCCACGGGCGGAAAAATCCTCGTGCTGGAGCCGCGCCGCCTCGCCGCCCGCGCCGCCGCCCGGCGCATGGCGCAGACCCTTGGCGAGGCCGTGGGCGGCACCGTAGGCTTCCGCACCCGGCTCGCCTCCGAGGTGTCGCGCCGCACCCGCATTGAGGTGGTCACGGAAGGCATCTTCACCCGCATGGTGCTGGACGATCCCGAACTCTCCGGCATCAAGGCCGTGCTGTTCGACGAATTCCACGAGCGCAGCCTTGATGCCGATCTCGGCCTCGCCCTCGCCCTCGATTCCCAGCGCGGGCTCAGGGACGACCTCCGGCTCCTCGCCATGTCGGCGACTCTCGACGGCGCCCGCGTCGCCTCTTTGATGGGGGTGGGCGCGCCGGCCCCTGTCATCGAGAGCGAGGGCCGCGCGTTTCCGGTGGAGACGGCCTATCTCGGCCGCGATCCGCGCACGCCCATCGACCGCCAGATGGCCGACGCCATCCGCCGCGCGCTGGACCGGGAAGACGGCTCCATCCTCGCCTTCCTGCCCGGCGCCGCCGAGATCCGCCGCACCGAGGCGCTGCTGCTGGAACAGGTGCGCGACCCCAAGGTCGATGTGGTCGCCCTGTTCGGCGCGCTGGACGCCGCCGAGCAGGACCGCGCCGTGCTGCCGGCGCCGGCGGGGCGGCGCAAGGTGGTGCTGGCGACCTCCATCGCCGAAACCTCGCTGACCATCGAGGGCGTGCGGGTGGTGGTGGACAGCGGCCTCGCCCGCGTGCCCCGCTTCGAGCCGGACGTGGGGCTGACGCGGCTTGAGACCGTCCGCGTCTCCCGCGCCGCCGCCGACCAGCGCCGGGGCCGTGCCGGCCGCACCGAGCCCGGCGTCTGCTATCGCCTGTGGAGCGAGGGCGAGACGGCAAGCCTGCCCGCCTTCGCCACGCCCGAAATCCTCGCCGCCGACCTCACCGGCCTCGCGCTCGACCTCGCCCGCGTGGGGGTGCGCGATCCCGCCGCCCTGCCCTTCCTCGATCCGCCCCCCGCGCCGGCCGTGTCCGAGGCGAAGGCGCTGCTGCGCCTCCTCGGTGCGCTCGACGGTGATGAGGCGGTCACGCCGCTCGGCCGCCTCATGGCGCGCCTGCCTCTGCCGCCGCGCCTCGCCCACATGGTCGCCATCGGCGCGGCGCGCGGCGTGGGCCGTCTCGGTGCGGAGATCGCCGCGCTGCTGGTGGAGCGCGGGCTTGGCGGCGACAGCGCGGACCTGCTTGCCCGCCTCGACGGCTTCCGCCGCGACCGCTCCCGCCGCGCGGAGGAATCCCGCCGCCTTGCCGGGCGATGGGCGGAGATGGCGGCGCGGGAGGCTGCGGCGGAAGAACCGGCGGACGGTGCGCCTCCCTCCCCCGCCGCCCTGCTGGCGCTCGCCTTTCCCGACCGGGTGGCCAAGGCCCGCGAGGGGCGGGCCGGGGAGACCCAGGTGCGCTTTCTGATGGCCAACGGTCGCGGTGCGGTTCTGGAGGGCACATCCCCGCTTGCCCGCGCGCCCTTTCTCGCGGTGGCTGAAGCCTCCGGCCGCGCCGAGGGCGCCCGCATCACTCTCGCGGCCGCTTTATCAGCGGACGAGGTGGAGGCGCTGTTCGCGGACGACATTACCTCCGGCCTCGAAGTCGCCTTCGACCCCACGGCCATGGCGGTGCGGGCGCGGGAAGTGCGGCGGCTCAGGGCGCTGGTGCTGGCGGCCCGCCCCCAGCCGGTGCCGGCGGACGCGGAGACGGCGCGCGCGCTCGCCCGCGGCATTGCGGATGCGGGCATCGGGCGCCTGCCCTTCTCCGCCGCCTCCCGGCAATGGCGCGAGCGCGTCATGTTCCTGCGCGCGGCCGAGGGCGAGCCGTGGCCGGACCTGTCCGATGCGGCGCTCGCGGGATCGGCGGAGACGTGGCTCGCGCCGTTTCTCACCGACCGCACGTCGCTGGCCGACATCTCGGGCGTCGACGTGGGCAACGCCCTTCACGCCTTGCTGCCCTATGAACTGACATCCCGGCTGGAGGCGGAGGCGCCCACCCATTTCACCGCGCCCACCGGCTCGCGCCTCGCCATCGATTATGGCGCGGAGGGCGGACCGGCGGTGGAGGTGCGGGTGCAGGAATTGTTCGGCCTCACCGCCCATCCCGCCATCGCCGGCGGGCGGGTGCCCCTCACCCTCGCTTTGCTGTCACCGGCGCACCGGCCGATCCAGGTGACGAAGGACCTGCCGCAATTCTGGCGCGGCTCGTGGCGGGATGTTCGCGCCGACATGCGCGGCCGCTACCCCAAGCACCCCTGGCCGGAAGACCCCGCTGCCGCCCCGCCGACCACGCGGGCAAAACCGCGCGGGACGTGAGGGGCGGAGCTTTCTGCCTTCGCTCAGGCGCCGCGCGGGCTGCGTGCGCCCTTCGGTATGGGCTACTCCGCCGGGATGGCCCGCGGCCGGCCCTCGCCGTCGATGGCGACGAAGGTGAAGACGGCCTCCGTCACCTTGGTGGACTGCTCGCTCTCGCGCGCCCGGCGCCAGGCCTCGACCTCGATGCGCAGCGAGCTGCGTCCCACCCGCGCGATGTTGGCGAACAGGCTCACCTCGTCGCCCACCGCCACCGGGGACAGGAAGCTCATGGCCTCCACCGCCACCGTCGCCGCGCGGCCCCGCGAGCGGCGCGCCGCGACATTGCCGGCGGCAAGGTCCATCTGCGACATCAGCCAGCCGCCGAAGATATCCCCGCTCGGATTGGTATCCGCCGGCATGGCGATGGTCCGGATGACCGGAATGCCATCCGGCATCTGCGACTCCTTGTCGTGCATCCCTTCTCCCCGCACGCCTGAGGCGCGCTCTGCGCAAACGTTCCGCCGGAGCTGATAGCAAAATTTCGCCGCAGCGCCGCCAAATTTGATCCATCTCAGAGAATCGGGAGCGGGGGTGTGGTTTCTAACACTTGTCCATGTCTTTTCGGGGCAGACAGGGCATGGATGACCGGCTCCGCCTTGCTGTGTGGGCGGAGCCGGTATCTCTTTCAGCCGAACCTTTTCAGAAGGCCGGCACATGATTCCGCCGGAACGAGGCTGACCTCGTTACCGGCGGTTTTCATTTTGGGCCGGTCGCATCGGAGGCCGCCATGGTCCAGACCCGTCCCGAAAGCCGCATCTCCCGCATCCGCCGCCGCGCCCTCGCCGCCACGGTGCTGGCCGGGGCGCTCGCCTCCGCGCTCGCACCCGTGGCGCAGGCCTGCACCCGCGCGGTCTATCTCGGCTCCGACGGCGTCGTCATCACCGGCCGGTCCATGGACTGGATGGAGGACATGCGCACCAATCTGTGGGCCTTCCCGGCCGGCATGGCGCGCGACGGAGCGGCGGGAGCCAACACGCCGAAATGGGTGTCGAAATACGGCAGCGTCATCGCCTCGGGCTATGACGTGGGCTCGGCCGACGGCATGAACGAGAAGGGCCTCGTCGCCAACCTGCTGTACCTCGCCGAATCCGAATATGCGAAGCCCAACGGCAAGCCGGCCCTCTCCATCAGCGTGTGGGCGCAATACGTGCTCGACAATTTCGCCACCGTCGCCGAGGCGGTCACGGCGCTCTCCGCCGAGCCGTTCGTGGTGGTCACGGCGGACCTGCCCAACGGCTCCGGTGCCCAGCTCCACCTCGCCATTTCTGATCCCTCGGGCGACAGCGCCATCTTCGAGTATCTCGGCGGCAAGCTGGTGGTGCATCACGGCCGGCAGTACCAGGTGATGACCAACTCACCGAGCTACGACCAGCAGCTGGCGCTCAACGCCTATTGGCAGGACATCGGCGGCACGGTGTTCCTGCCCGGCACCAACCGCGCGGCGGATCGCTTCGCCCGCGCCAGCTTCTTCATCAAGGCCATCCCCGCCAAGGCGGCGCCGGAGATTTTGTCCGCTGTTCCGGACCAGACCTACGCCAACCAGGCGGTGGCGAGCGTCGCCAGCGTGATGCGCTCGGTGAGCGTGCCGCTCGGCCTCTCGACGCCGGGCGAGCCGAACATCGCCTCCACCCTGTGGCGGACGGTGAGCGACCAGAAGGACAGGGTCTATTTCTTCGATTCCGCCACCAGCCCGAACACCTTCTGGGTGCCCATCGCCGATCTCGACCTGAAGGTGGGCGCGCCGGTGAAGAAGCTCGATCTCACCGGCGGCAAGGTCTATGGCGGCAACGCAGCCGCGCGGTTCGTGCCGGCGCAGCCCTTCACCTTCCTGCCCGTCAAGCTGGACTGAGGCGCTCGCGGAGCGCGCCTGCGCGGATCGTCACGCGCCCCTTACTTGTTGACGCGCTCCTACTTGGGCGGCGGCGCGAAGGTGTTGGTGGAGGGCGGCGGGGCGAAACCGCCGCTCGACGGGGGCGGCGCAAAACTGCCGCCACTGGTGCCGCCGCTGGAGGGGGGCGGTCCGAACACGTCCTTCGAGCCCGAAGACGACGAGCTGGAGGACGAAGAGCTTGCGGGGGGCGGCGCACTCGCGGCGGCGGGTGCCGGAGCGGGCTGCGCGGCGGCGGCCGGCGGCTTCGGCTTGGGCCGCGCGGCGGACGGCTTGGGCCGCTCGCGCACTTCCGGCGTGCCCTGCGGGTCGAAGCCCACATAGATGATGTAACGCTCCATCTCGTTCGGCTTCAGCAGCGGGAACGCGATCTGGTCCTCCACCACGGTGAAGGGCGCGTGGCCCGGATCGGCCGGCACGTCGACTGCAATGGCGAAGAACTTGGTGGTGACGGTCTTGGGCGAGGGTCCCTCGTTCACCACGGCGATGCGAACGGGCACCTTCACCTGACCCGGGCTGCCCTTTTCGCCCATGAGGACGCGACCTTCGATGCCCACCTTCACCATCATCATGCCGTTGGCGATGGTGCATTCGCGGGCGAGGCGGCCGATGGTGGCCTGATAGCGCAGCCCGCCGCCGGTCGTGACCTGCCAGCTGCCGGCGCCGGTGCGCACGGTGAGCATGGGGCAGTCATAGGACAGCTGATCCGGACCGGCGCCGACGACGAGCGAGCCGGAGTTGGCGCTGTTGACCACACCGGCAGAGGTGCCGCCCGCCACCGGCGTTGCAATGGCGGTGCCGCCGGCGACGCCCGTATCCTGCGCGCCGAAGGAGCCATCGAGGCCTTCACCACCGGCGCAACCGGCGAGGACCGCCGCCATCAGGCCCGGCAGCACAAGCCGCGCGAGGGAAAGCCGGGGCAACGCGAAACCGCGGCGCGCCGTCAGAGACGACAGGGGTGCGCACACGCGTGAAGCTGCCATCGCGGGCCCGTCGGTGGCCCGGATCTGCGCGACCGTCCGTGTTGCACCCGCCATATCTTCAACTCCATGGGCGCCCTGGATCGCGCGCTTATAGCAAAGGGAAGCCGGCATGAGGACTCCCCGCCCGCCCCTGCGGGTCCCCGGCGCCGGCTCCGTGAAAGTAAGGTTACCGCAGGCCGATCAGCCTCCGAGGCCCACCGGCTTGCCCACCACCACCGTCAGCGCGTCCTTCGCCGTGGCGAGACGGCCGGCGACGCGCTTGAGATCGTCGAGGGTGACGGCGGCGATCAGGGCGTTGCGACGGTCGATATAGTCGATGCCGAGATCGTCGAGCTGGATCTGCAGCAGCTGGCCGGCGACCTTGGACGAGGTGTCGAAGCGCAGGGCATAGCTGCCCATCAGATAGCTCTTCGCCTCCTCAAGCTCCTTGGCGGTCGGCCCGTCCTTCAGGATCTGGCCGAACTCATGGGTGATGAGGGAGATGGATTCCGCCGCCCGCTCGTTCTTGGTCGCGGTGCCGGCGAACCAGAGGCCGACGTGGGAGAGCGCCACCTGATAGGAATAGACCGAATAGGCCAGCCCCCGCGCCTCGCGCACTTCCTTGAACAGGCGCGAGGAAAAGGCGCTGCCGCCGAGGATGTGGTTGAGCACATAGGCCGGGATGAAGTCCGGATCGCGCCGCTCCAGCCCGCCGGTGCCCATCACCACCACCGACTGCGAGACGTCGAGGGGGATGACCTCCACGGTGCCGATCTTCTGCGGCGTCACATTGGCGACGGGGGTCAGCGTCGCCTGGGCCGGGAGCTTGCCGAACACCTCGTCGAGCCGCTTGCCCAGCTCCTCGGCGCTGATGTCGCCCACCACGGCGACACGCAGGTTGGAGCGGGCGAAGGTCTTGCCGATGAAGCCGGCGATATCCTCGCGGGTCAGCTTGGCCACGCTGTCCAGCGTGCCGTCCACCGGCCGGCCATAGGGATGGCCGGGGAAGGCGAGCGCGAACCAGCGGTCGTTGGCGATGGCGTTGGGCTCGGTGGAGCGGCGGCGCAGCATGGCGAGCTGGGAGGCCCGGATGCGCTCCACCGCCTCGCTGTCGAAGCGCGGCTCGTTCACGGCGAGGCGCAGCAGCTCGAAGGCCTTGTCACGGTTTTCCGAGAGGGTGCGCAGGGAACCGCGCATCTCGTCGCGGCCGGCGTCGAAATGCAGCTCCACCGCATGATCGGCCAGCGCCCGCTGGAAGGCGTCGGAATCCATCGAACCGGCGCCCTCGTCCAGCAGGGAGGACGCAAGGTTGGCGAGGCCGGCATGCTCGGGGCCGTCCTGAGCCGCGCCGCCGAGGAAGGCGAACTCGAAGGCAATGAGCGGGAGCGTGGTGTCGTGGACCAGCCAGGCCTTGATGCCGCCGGGGCTCGTCACCTCGGTGATGCGGCTCGACTGGGACTGCGCCGTATCGGCGGCGAGAAGGGAAAGGGCCATCGTAACCATCGCAAGAAAGAGCCGGGCGGCAGGGCGAAGGCCCGCGCCCGCGAAAAAGGCGCGCCGGCCCGAACGGACCGGCGAACGGAACACGAAAGCCGTGACGGTGGCCGTCACGAGCGATTGTCCTTCTTGCCGTCCGCCTTGTCGGCGTCGCCGGCCTTGGGCTCGGTCTGCTTGAGGTAGCCGGTCACGGCCCGGTCGGTGACGAGGTAGCGGCGGGCCACGTCGCGCACCTGATCGGCGGTCACGGCCTTGAGCCGCTCCGGCCACTCGCGCACGTCCTTGGCGGACAGGCCGGTGGCCCAGGAGGCGCCATAGATGCGGGCGAGCGTCGCCTGGTTGTCCTGCGCATAGATGGTGTCGGCGATGAGCCGGGTCTTGGCGCGGGCCAGCTCCAGGTCATCGACGCCCTTCTCCTGCAGCTCGGCCACCACCGCATCCACCGCCGCCTCCAGCGTCTCGAGGCTCACGCCCGGACGCGGGGACGCATAAGCGACGAAGCGGGTCGCGTCGTAGGCGGTTCCTTGATACCAGGAGCCGGCCCCGGCGGCGAGGCCCTTCTCCGCCACGAGGGTGCGGTACATGCGGCTGGTCTGGCCACCGCCGAGGATGTGCGAGAGCACTTCGAGCGCTTCCGCATCTCCCGGCGCAGCGGTCCGGGCCGAGGGCACGAGGTAGGAGCGCTGCAGGCTCGGCTGGGCGACGCGCGGGTCGGCCAGCGACACCCGCCGGTGGGCCCGCGGCTCGGGCTCCTGCGGACGGTTGCGCGGCGGGGTGTCGGCCTGTGCGACCTTGCCGTAGGTCTTTTCCGCCAGCGCCTTCACCTCAGCCGGGTCCACGTCGCCAGCCACCACGAGCAGGGCGTTGTTGGGGGCGTAGAAGCGGCGGTAGAAGGCCAGGGCATCCTCGCGGTTGAGGCCCTTGATCTCGTGCTCCCAGCCGATGATCGGGTGCTGGTAGGGATGGTTGACGTAGGTCGTGGCCTGCAAAACCTCGGAGAGGCGCGCGCCGGGATCATTGTCCGTGCGCATGCGGCGCTCTTCCAGCACCACGTCGCGCTCGGGCAGCACCACCTCGTCCGAGAGCTTGAGGCCGCGCATGCGGTCGGCCTCGAAACCCATCACGGTTTCCAGGTGCTCTTTCGCCACGCGCTGGAAATAGGCGGTGTAATCCTGCGAGGTGAAGGCATTTTCCTGGCCGCCGAGGCGCGCCACCTCGGCCGAGAACTGGCCCTGCGGGTGCGCATCGGTGCCCTTGAACATCAGGTGCTCGAGGAAATGGGCGATGCCGGACTTGCCCGGCTGCTCGTCGGCCGATCCCACCTTGTACCACACCATGTGGGTGACCACCGGGGTCCGGTGATCGGGGATGACCATGACCTGAAGGCCGTTGGCGAGCTTGAATTCGGTGACTTCGGGGCCCGCCGCATCAGCAAGGCGGGGAGAAAATGCGGCCGCTCCAGCGGCGAGAATGGCAACCATGGCGAGACGGCTCATCTGCACGTGACGATCTTTCGGCATTCGACGCGCCCGAAGACGCGTCCGTCAAGGAAAGATAGGGTGCCCGCCGCCGCAGAAAAGGACGGGCGACTGCGGTTTCCGTCCGTGCCCACCCTCGGTCCGCCCTTGCGCCGGAGCGCAGACGCCGTCACTGGCGATCGAACAGGGTCGGCAGCTTCCAGGGTTCCTTCTTCTCCTCCACCACGCCATAGGGAGCATTGGGGGCGGGCGTCTGGTAGCCGGTCGGTGGCTGGATCAGGTTCTCGCGGGTGGGCTCGCCGTTGAAGGTGAGCTGTTCCTGCTTGCCGGTCAGGCCGCCGAGCCCGGGAAAGCCGGAGGAGCCGAGCTGGCTGGGCAGCAGCACGTCGCGCTGGGAGCCAGCACCGACCGGCTCGGTCGGCGAGGAGCTGTTGCCCACCGCCCGCTTCTTGCCACGGTTGAGCTCGGACGGCATGAGCGGCCGGCCCGGATCGTCGCGCACGATCGGCGCCTTCGCCGCCTGCGCCGCGGCGGCGCGGCGCTGGAGGTCGTAATCCTTGGGCCAGTTGGGATTGGCCTCGGCAGCGCTCTTCTGCGGCGGGGGAAGGGCATCGGGCACGCGCGGCGGCACCACGAGGGGGGCGCGCTCGCGGTAGTCGATTTCCGGCTTCTCGTCCTCCTCCTTCAGCCCAAGAATCTGCATGGCGCTTTCGAAGATATTGGTGCTGCCGTCGAGGTTCTGCGCGGCGGCCGGGGCGGGCGCGGCGAGCGTCAGGGCAAAGGCGGCGAGCAGCGCGCCGCCCCCGAAGCGAAGCGGGATGAGGCGGAGTGCGGGGGGCAGGAAGGTGACGGCCGCGCGCGGCGCGGCATCAGCGCTATGCGGGAAAAGGGAAATCTCTCGCATGGGTCTCACGTCCTCGATGCCATCCTCTGATGCGTTCTCAAAGCGTGCGCGCTCACGGCTCGCGCTCAGCTTCGGACCGGGGCGCCATTGGCGCGGCCGAGGGCGGCGATTTTGAGGCGCCGCCGAGAAATGCATCGTAAAGAAGCAGGCCCACGCCGACAACAACCGCCACATCGGCGAGGTTGAACACGTACCAGCGGTATCCGAAGGCGTGCAGCGACACGAAATCGAACACCGCCCCATAGACCACCCGGTCCACCGCATTGCCGATGGCACCGCCGATGAGCAGGCCCAGCGCGAACGCCTCGAACCGGCTGCGGGCGCGGGCCAGCCACACGGCGAACAGGATGGCCGCCGCCACCTTGATGGCCACCAGCACCCAGCGCCCGGTCTCGCCTTGCGGAAACAGGCCGTAGCTGATGCCGTAATTCCACAGCGCGGCGAAGTCGACGAAGGGCGCGACGGGCTTGATCTGCCTGTCCCAGGACGCCGACCAGGCGAGCACGAGGCCCTTGGAGGCCTGATCCGCCACCAGCACAGCGAGAGCGACGAGAAGACCGAAGAAGATGGGACGGCGCTGCAAGGGGCCTCTCTCAGGAACGGCCGCTCTGGCCGATGGCCGGACGCGATCCGCCGTTCATAGACGAGGCCGCCCGCCCCGGCAACGCGAGGGCGGGCGGGGTTCGGTTCACTCCGCCGCAGCGCGCGCGGCGTAGAACTCCCGCAGCGCGGCGGCATCGCGCGGCGTGACGTCGGGGAATTCCGGGTCGGTGCCCACCGCGGGCGAGACCTTCCACGAGCGCGCGCACTTGGTGCCTTCCGCGCGGGCCGGCACCACGGCGACGCCGGGCACGTCCGCCAGCCGGAAGGCATCGGCCGGCCCCTCGCCGCGGATCAGCTTCGCATCCGAGGTGATGGCGATCTCGGCGAGGTCGAGGCCGGACAGGGCCTCGGCCAGCGCGTCGTCGGTCACATAAACCTCGGGCGCAGCCTCCAGGGAGGAGCCCATGCGCTTGGCGGCGCGCTCCACCTCCAGCGCGCCCAGCACCACGCGGCGGATGAGGCGCACCTTGCGCCACTGTTCCGCCAGCGCCTCGTCGCGCCACGCGGCGGGCGTCTCCGGGAAAGCGAGGAGATGCACCGAGCCCTCCTCATCCCCCGTGCGGGCGATGTAGGCCTCCTCGCAGGTGAAGGCGAGGATGGGCGCGAGCCAGGTGATGAGGCGGTTGAACACCTCGTCCAGCACGGTCAGGCAGGCGCGCCGCGTCGGCGAGGAGATGGGATCGCAATAGAGCGCATCCTTGCGGATGTCGAAATAGAAGGCCGACAGCTCGATGTTCATGAACTGGGTGAGCGCCGCGTGCACCTTCTTGTAGTCGAAGGCGCGGTAGGCGGCGCGGATCTCCCCGTCCAGCTCCGCGAGGCGGTTGAGGATGAAGCGCTCCAGCGACGGCATGTCGGCGACCGCGACCTTCTCCTCCGGCCGGTAGTGGTGCAGCGAGCCGAGCAGCCAGCGGATGGTGTTACGCAGCTTGCGGTAGGTGTCGGCCGTGGTCTTGAGAATTTCCGGGCCGATGCGCAGGTCGTCCGCATAATCGGAGGCGCACACCCACAGGCGCAGGATGTCGGCGCCCGACTGCTTGATGACGTCCTGCGGCGAGGTGACGTTGCCCAGCGACTTGGACATCTTGCGGCCGTCCTCGTCGAGGACGAAGCCGTGGGTCAGCACCACGTCATAGGGCGGGCGGCCGCGGGTGCCGCAGCTCTCCAGCAGGGAGGAATGGAACCAGCCGCGGTGCTGGTCCGAGCCCTCCAGATACATCACCTTGTCGCGCCCCGCGGGCGGACGTTCCGCCTTGAGGTCGGGGCGGACTTCCAGCGTGAAGGTGTGGGTGGAGCCGGAATCGAACCACACGTCGAGGACGTCATCCACCTTCTGCCAGCCCTCGGCGGCACGTTCGGCGAGGAAGCGGGCGCTCGCGCCCTCCTTGAACCAGGCGTCGGCGCCCTCGGCCGCGAAGGCTTCGGCGATGCGGGCGTTGACGGCGGCGTCCTTGAGGATTTCGACTTCGCCGTCGCCCTTGTCCTTCACGAACACGGCGATGGGCACGCCCCAGGCGCGCTGGCGCGAGACCACCCAGTCCGGCCGGTTCTCGATCATCCCGGTGATGCGGTTCTCGCCCGCCGCCGGCACCCATTCCACCGTCTTGATGCCGGCGAGCGCGCGGGCGCGCAGGGTGTCGGGCTCATTGCCGGCAAGCGTCGCCGGGCGGGGCGCCGCCTTGCCGTCCGCCGCGCGGATGTCCTGGTCCATGGCGATGAACCATTGCGGCGTGTTGCGGAAGATCACCGGCTTCTTGGAGCGCCAGGAGTGGGGATACTGATGCTTCACCCGGCCGCGCGCGAGCAGGTTGCCGGCCTTGATGAGCGCATCGATGACGGCGCCGTTGGCGTCGCCCTTCTCGCCCTTCTCGGTGATGACGCGCTTGCCTTCGAACCCGGGGGCCTGGGACGTGTAGAAGCTGTCCTCGTCCACCGTATAGGGGATCGCCGGATTGATGCCGCGCTCCTCCAGCCAGCGGCGGTGGTTCACCCACGCCTCGAAGTCCTCGCGGCCATGGCCGGGGGCGGTGTGGACGAAGCCCGTGCCGGCGTCGTCGGTGACGTGCTCGGCTTCCAGCAGCGGCACCTTGAAGGTGTAGCCGCCGAGCCCGAGGTCCGCGAGCGGATGGGCGAGGATGAGGCTGCCCACCACATCGGCGGGAACATCGCCGCGCCGCTCAAAGGCTGTGACGCGGGCGGCCTTGAACACGTCGTCGGCCAGCTTGTCGGCAAGGATCAGGCGATCGCCGGCCTTGGCCCAGTTGTCGGCCGGGGCGTCCGTGACCTCATAGACGCCATAGGCGATCTTCGGCGCGTAGGTGACGGCCCGGTTGCCCGGCATGGTCCAGGGGGTGGTGGTCCAGATGACGACGGTCGCGCCCTTGAGGTCGCCCTCCGACACCACCGGGAACTTCACCCACACGGTATCGCTGGTGAAATCCTGGTACTCCACCTCCGCCTCGGCCAGCGCGGTCTTCTCCACCACCGACCACATCACCGGCTTGGAGCCGCGATAGAGCAGGCCGTTCTCGGCGAACTTCATGATCTCGCGGGCGATCTGCGCCTCGGCCATGAACGCCATGGTGGTATAGGGATGATCCCAGTCACCCTCGACGCCGAGGCGCTTGAACTCCTCGCGCTGCTTGCCCACCCATTCCTCGGCATAGGCGCGGCATTCCTGGCGGAAGGCGACCATGGCGGCGGCGTCGGAGAAGTCGGGCTTCTGCTTGCCCTTCTTGCGGTAGTTCTCTTCCTCGATCTTCCACTCGATGGGCAGGCCGTGGCAGTCCCAGCCGGGCACGTAGTTCGAGTCATAGCCCAGCATCTGCTGGGAGCGCGTCACCACGTCCTTGAGGATCTTGTTGAGCGCGTGGCCGATGTGGATGTTGCCGTTGGCATAGGGCGGGCCGTCATGCAGCACGAAGCGGTCGCGACCGCGCCCGGCCTCGCGCAGGCGGCCGTAGAGATCGATGCGCGCCCAGCGGGCCAGCAGCTCCGGCTCCTTCTGGGGCAGGCCGCCGCGCATGGGGAAGGCGGTTTCCGGCAGGAACAGGGTCTTGGAATAATCGGGGGCGGACGCCTCGGCGGACGGCTTGCTCTCGGACTTCTCGGTCATGGAACGCTCGGGGGATGAAGGCAGGGTCGGGGCGGAAAAATCCCGGCAGCCCCCGCGCGCTCAGCCGCGCCGGCGGGGGGCCGGGCCGATAATTCGCGCCGCGAGGGGGCGGCTGCGGCGAGGCAGGACCCCGCGATAATGAGAAAATCCGCTCATGGTGCGGCTTCTATCAGGCGCGGAGGGCCGGGAAAAGCCCGCAGATCGGCGCAGCGCCAGCGCCCTCCGATTGCGGCGGGCAAAGAAAAACCCCGGCACCAACGGTGCCGGGGCTCTTCTTGGTTCCCCTCTTTTAAAGAACCACGGGGCGGCGACGAGGCCGCCCCGCCAGGATCAGGAGTGGTACGCGCGCTCGCCGTGCTCGTTGATGTCGAGACCCTCGCGCTCCACGTCCGTGGAGGGACGCAGGCCGACGATGACCGAGATCACGAACAGGATGACGGCGGTGCCGACGCCCGACCACACCACGGTCACGCCGACAGCCTTGAGCTGGGCGATGACCTGGGCGGTCATGTCGTAGGCCGCAACCGCACCGGTGGTGTAGTCGTAGATGCCCGTGCCGCCGAGCGAGGGGCTCACCAGGATGCCGGTGGCGATGGCGCCGACGATGCCGCCGATGCCGTGCACGCCGAACACGTCGAGGGCGTCATCATAGCCCAGCGCGTTCTTCACGGCGGTGCAGAAGATGAAGCAGATCGGCGACACGACGAGGCCGAGGACCAGCGAGCCCATGATGCCGGCGAAGCCCGACGGCGGGGTCACGGCGACGAGGCCGGCGACGATGCCCGAGGCGAGGCCGAGCATGGAGGGCTTACCCTTCACCAGCCATTCCACGAACATCCAGGACATGCCGGCCGCGCAGGTGGCGATGAAGGTGTTCATCATCGCGAGGGCGGTGGTGGCATTGGCCTCGAGGTTGGAGCCGGCGTTGAAGCCGAACCAGCCGACCCACAGGAGGGAGGCGCCGACCATGGTGAGCGTCAGCGAGTGGGGCGAGAGCGCCTCCTTGCCGAAGCCCAGACGCTTGCCGACCATGATGCAGGCCACGAGGCCGGCGATACCGGCATTGATGTGCACCACGGTGCCGCCCGCGAAGTCGATGGCGCCGAGCTGGAAGATGTAGCCCGAGTCCGCGTTCACGGCGTCGAGCGCGGCCTGCGCGGCAGCCTTGGCGGTGCCGTCAGTGGCGGCGGCGAGGGCCTTGGCAGCGGCGTCGATCGCATCCGGGCCGGCCCAGTACCAGACCATGTGGGCGATGGGGAAGTACACGAAGGTGACCCACAGCGGCACGAACAGCACCACGGCGGAGAACTTCATGCGCTCGGCGAAGGCGCCGAAGATGAGGGCCGGGGTGATCATGGCGAAGGTCATCTGGAAGGCGATGTACACCCACTCCGGAATGGCCACGCCCACCGAGAAGGTGGCGGCGAGGGATTCGCCGGTGACGCCGGAAAGGAACGCCTTGGAGAAGCCGCCGACAAAGGGAGAGCCGCCGGTGAAGGCGAGCGAGTAGCCGTAGAGCACCCAGATGAGGCCGACGATGCACACGCTGTAGGCGACCTGCATCAGCACGGAGAGCATGTTCTTGGCGCGCACGAGGCCGCCGTAGAACAGGAACAGGCCGGGCACCGACATCATCAGCACCAGCAGCGCGGACGTGAGCATCCAGGCGACGTCGCCCTTGTTCACGGTGGGGGCGGCAACTGCGGCGGGAACGGCGGTTGCGGCATCAGTCGCAGGCGGCGCCGTCTGGGCCAGTACCGGCGCGGCTACCGCCAGCGCCAGAAGAAGCGCGGGAACCCCCACGCGGGACCACGTCTTGGACGTCATGGATGAATGCTCCGTGAAAGAGATGAGGCTCAAAGGGCGTCGGCGTCGGTCTCGCCGGTGCGGATGCGCACGGCGTGCTCGATCGGGATGACGAAGATCTTGCCGTCGCCGATCTGGCCGGTCTTGGCAGACGCGGTGATCGCCTCCACCACCTTGGAGACCTGGTCGGCGGACACAGCGACCTCGATCTTCAGCTTCGGCAGGAAGCTCACGGCATATTCGGCGCCGCGGTAGATCTCGGTGTGGCCCTTCTGACGCCCGTAGCCCTTGACCTCGGTCACGGTGAGACCGTGCACACCGATACCGGTGAGGGCGTCGCGCACCTCCTCCAGCTTGAATGGCTTGATGATGGCCATGACGATCTTCATGGATCGGTCCCTGTCCCCTGATGCCGCTGCGCTTCCCGATGAAGCCCGAGCGGTGTTTTTCGCGGCGGCTTCGCCGAGCGGGTCGGGGAGATCCGCGCCGCGGCTGGCAAGCCTGCGGACAGAGGAATCAAGTACCGTGCCAAGAGAGGAGGACTGCGGCGGATGCCGGGAGTCCCGTGCATATTTTTCCGCCACGGCGCGCTTTGCAGGGGCTCCGCCGCCTGCTCGCCGCTTTTTGTGCCTATTTTTTAATCTCAACGCCCACGAGAGCGACACATCTCGTTCGCGCTTGCGTGATGACGCATTGCAACGCGCAATGCGGGGCCTGCCTACGGGCGCGGCGTGACCGGCCGCATGAGGCCTTCCTGTGCCGCAGAAGCGACCAGAATCCCGTCGCGGGTGAACAACTCGCCGCGGCAGAATCCCCGCCCGGCCGAGGCGGCGGGGCTCTCCTGGGTGTAGAGCAGCCAATCGTCGGCGCGGAACGGGCGGTGAAACCACAGCGCGTGGTCGAGGCTCGCCACCTGCACGTCCTTGTCGAACACGGACTTGCCGTGGGGCAAAAGCGCCGCCTGCAGCAACGACAGGTCGGATGCATAGGCGAGCACCGCCTGATGAATGGGCAGATCGTCCGGCAGCGGGCCGCGGGCGCGGATCCAGATGCTCGGCCGGGCCCCCGGCGACCCGAGATAGGCCATGTCCAGGCTGGTGGGCTTCACCTCCAGCGGCCGGTGCGCCATCCAGTCGCGGCCGGAGGCGCCGGGGAAGCGCGCCAGCAGGCGCTCGCGCCACACGTCGTCGCCGGGCAGATCCTCGGGCTGGGGCACGTCCGGCATCTGGCTTTGATGGGTAAAGCCCTCCTCCTGCTTCTGGAACGACACCGACATGCTGAAGATGGCTTCGCCATGCTGGATCGCCACCACCCGGCGGGTGGTGAAGGAGCGGCCGTCGCGGATGCGGTCCACGTCGTAGATGATCGGGACGGTGGGGTCGCCGCCGAGCAGGAAGTAGCCGTGCAGGGAGTGGGTGACGCGCGCCTCCTCCACCGTGCGGCGGGCGGCGACAAGGGCCTGGGCGATCACCTGGCCACCGAACACCCGCCCCCCGGTGGGCGATACGCTGCGACCCCGGAACAGGTTGATCTCGAGCGGTTCGAGGTCAAGGATGCCGAGGAGCTTCTCCACGTCGGGATTCTGGGCGGTCATTCAGGGGCTCGCCGATGGCTGCGCACCCTGCGGGCGGCAGCATCAAAGAAGGTGGAACGGGATGCGGGTCGCACGGTTCAGTCGAGGGCAGGACGCCACGCCCACGCCTCGACCGTCAACCCCAAAACGTCAGCCGTCTCCCCTATAGGCGAGCCAATCGCCCCCCGGCAGCGTAGAACGACGAACGATCATCAGGAGTGAAGGTCATGGGCTCCCCGAACGCACCGCTTCCGGAGACCGGCTGGTCCGCAAACCCGGCCGCGGCCGATCGCGCGCCGGAACGGGCACAGGCGGAGCGGGCCGATGTCGCCATCGTCGGCGGCGGCCTCGCGGGCCTGAGCCTCGCCCTCGCCTTGCGCCAGGGCCTCGGCCCGGATGCGGATATCGCCCTTTACGACCCGACCCTTTCCCGCGCCGGGCTGGATGACGGGCGCTGCTCCGCCATCGCCGCCTGCGCCCGGCGCATGCTCACCAGCCTCGGTGTCTGGCACGAGATCGCCGCCAGGGCCGAGCCCATGCGCACCATGGTCGTGACAGACAGCCGCACCAAGGACGTGGCGCGCCCCACCTTCCTCACCTTCGACGGCGATGTGGAGCCGGGCGAACCCTTCGCCTTCATGGTGCCGAACCTCGATTTGCAGCAGGCGCTGGTGGCAGCCGCCCGTTCCGCCGGCATCGACCTGCGCGAAGAGGCGGTGACATCGTTCCGCAGCGAGGGCGGCGGGGTCGAGCTGGCCTCCGCCTCGGGCGTACCGCTGCGCGCCGGCCTGCTGGTGGCGTGCGACGGCGCGCGCTCGCGCATTCGCGAGATGGCGGGCATCTCCACCGTGTCGTGGGGCTATGGGCAGAGCGGCATCACCTTCGTGGTGGAGCACGAGCGCCCGCATGAAGGCCGCGCCGAAGAGCATTTCCTGCCCGCCGGCCCGTTCGCCATCCTGCCCTTGCCGGGCAACCGCTGCTCGGTGGTGTGGACCGAGCGCACCGCCGATGCGGACCGTCTCCTCGCCCTGCCCTCCGCCATCTTCCAGGAGGAGCTGGAGCAGCGCTTCGGCCATCGCCTGGGCTGGGTGAAGCCGGTGACGAAGCCCCGCGCCTATCCCCTCGGCTTCGCCATGGCCCGCGCCTTCATCGGCGACCGCCTCGCGCTGGTGGGCGATGCCGCCCACGTCATCCATCCCATCGCCGGGCAGGGCCTGAACATGGGCCTGCGCGACGTGGCCGCCCTCGCCGAGGTGGTGACGGATGCCGCGCGGGTCGGCCTCGACTTCGCCTCCCCCACCACGCTGGAGCGCTACCAGCGCTGGCGGCGGTTCGACACCTTGGCCATGGGCGTCGCGACCGACGGGCTCAACCGCCTGTTCTCCAACCATTCCGACGCCCTGCGCGCCATCCGCGACGTGGGCCTCGGGCTGGTGGACCGCCTGCCCCGCCTCAAGGGCCTGTTCATCAAGGATGCCGCCGGCCTCACCGGCGAGGTGCCGAAGCTGCTGCGCGGCGAGACGCTCTGAGGCGAGACGCTTCCCCATCTTGCCCTGCCCGGCCCCGCCTGCGAAAAGCCCGGCATGATCGTTCTCGACGATATTTCCCTGCGCCTTGCCGGGCGCCTGCTCATCGACCACGCCTCCGTCGCCCTCCCCGAGAATGCGCGCGTGGGCGTGGTCGGCCGCAACGGCTCGGGCAAGACCACCCTGTTCAAGGCGCTCATCGGCGAGCTGGAGCTGGAATCCGGCGCCGTCCGCCTGCCCAACCGCACCCGCATCGGCCGTGTGGCGCAGGAGGCGCCGGCCGGGCCGGACAGCCTGATCGAGCGCGTGCTGGCCGCCGACACGGAGCGCGCCGCGCTGCTCCAGGAGCGCGAGACCACGCAGGACCCCAACCGCATGGGCGAGATCGAGATGCGGCTCCTCGACATCGGCGCCCATGCGGCGCCCGCGCGGGCGGCCACCATTCTCGCCGGCCTCGGCTTCGACGAGAGCGCGCAGCAGCGGCCCTGCTCGGAATTCTCCGGCGGCTGGCGCATGCGCGTGGCCCTCGCCGCTTTGCTCTTCACCGAGCCGGACCTGCTGCTCCTCGACGAGCCCACCAACTACCTCGATCTCGAAGGCACCCTGTGGCTGCAGGACTACCTCGCGCATTATCCGCGCACGGTGATCCTCATCTCGCATGACCGCGACCTTTTGGACGAGAGCGTCGACCACATCCTCCATCTCACCGGCCAGAAGCTGACCCTCTACAAGGGCGGCTTCTCCTCCTTCGACCGGCAGCGGCGCGAGCGGCTGCTGCTGGACCAGAAGGCGCGCAAGAAGCAGGAGATGCAGCGCGCCCACATGGAATCCTTCGTCGCCCGCTTCCGCGCCAAGGCCACGAAGGCGAAGCAGGCCCAGTCGCGCCTCAAGGCCCTCGCCCGCATGGAGCCCCTGGCCGCGCAGGTGAGCGAGGAGGCGGCGGCCATCTCCATCCGCCATCCGGAAAAGCTGCTCTCCCCGCCCATCGTGGTGCTGGAGAAGGTGGCGGTGGGCTATGTGCCGGGCCGACCGATCCTGCAGAATCTCAATCTGCGCATCGACGAGGACGACCGCATCGCCCTCCTCGGCCCCAACGGCAACGGCAAGTCCACCTTCGCCAAGCTTCTCGCCGACCGGCTGAAGGAGGAAAGCGGCCGGGTGGTGCGGGCCGACAAACTGGAAGTCGCCTATCTCGCCCAGCACCAGATCGACGAACTGATCCCCGGCGACAGCCCCGCCCAGCATGTGCGGCGCCTCATGCCCGACGCGCCCGAGGCGCGGGTGCGGGCACGGGCCGCTGAGATGGGCTTTTCCGGCGGCTCGGCCGACACCAAGGTGTCGTCCCTCTCGGGCGGAGAGAAGGCGCGGCTGCTGCTGGGGCTCGCCACCTTCCACGGGCCGCATCTGCTCATCCTCGACGAGCCCACCAACCATCTCGACATCGAGGCGCGCGCGGCGCTCATCGAGGCCATCAACGACTTCCCCGGCGCCGTCATCCTCGTCTCCCACGACCGGCATCTGCTGGAGGCCTGCGCGGAGCGGCTGTGGCGGGTCTCGGGCGGCACGGTGAAGGCCTATGACGGCGATCTCGACCAATACAAGGCCGAGGTGCTCTCCCGCTCCGACGGCGACCGCATGACCGACAAGGGGCGCAAGGACCGCTCCGAGACCAAGGCGGAAGCCTCCCCCGCCCTGCGCCGCATCGCCACCGGTCCGCTCAAGAAGCGCATCCGCGAGTTGGAAGGCGCCGTGGAAAAGCTGACGAAGCAGATCGAGGGGCTGGACGCGAAGCTCTCCGACGCCGGCCTCCATGCCGCCAAGCCCCTGGACGCTGCCCGCTTCGCCAAGGAGCGGGCCGAGGCCGCCGAGAAGCTGGCGCAGGCGGAGGAGGAGTGGCTGGAGGTCAGCGCCGAGCTCGAGGCCGCGGGCGGCTGACCGGCGTAGCGGGGGCAATCCCGGGTGCCGCCTCCGGCTCGCGCACCAGCGCCAGCAAAGCCTGCGCCGCCCGCGAATTGTAGCGGTCGGCGTGGCGCAGGGCGTAGAAGCGGCGGGCCGACAAGGTGAGCGGCAGCTGTTTCAGCGTGCCCATGGCAAGGCCCGAGGCGGTGACGAGATCGGAAATCACCGTCGCCCCCGCCCCCGCGGCGACCGCGCTCACCACCGCCTCGTTGGACGGCAGCTCCAGCACCACCTTCAGCTGGGACGGATCGAGGCCGGAGGCGCGCAGGGCATCCTCGAACACCTGCCGCGTGCCCGAGCCCGGCTCGCGCAGCACGAAGGGCATGTCGAGGAGATCGGCCGGGGTCAGCGCCTTGAGTTCGGCGCGCGGATCGTGCGCCGCCACCACCAGCACCAGCCGGTCGCCGGGCACCGCGACCCGCGCCAGCAGCGCTTCCTCCACCTCGCCTTCCACGAAACCCACATCCGCCTCGCCCGCCCGCACGGCGGCGGCGACCTGCGCGGTGTTGCCGATCACCACTTCCAACGCGATGTCGGGATAAAGCTCGTGAAAGCGGTTGAGCAGCGGGCCGAGCCAGTAATTGGCGATGGTCTGGCTGGCATGGATGGAGAGCCGGCCGCGCCTGAGGCCGGACAGATCGGCAAGGATGGTCTCGGCCGCCCCGGCGCGGGCGAGCACGGCTTCCGCCTCGGGGACGAAGACGCGGCCGGCCTCGGTCAGCTCGATGCGGCGTCCGACGCGATGGAAAAGGGCGACCCCGCAGGAGGCCTCGAGGGCGGCGACGGAAGCGCTGACCGCCGACTGGGTCATGTTCAGCGTTTCGGCCGCGCGGGTCATGTGGAGCGCGCGGGCGACGGCGACGAAGACCTTCAGTTGCTCCAGCGTCATCCCGCCCGATCACCTCGCCCCGCTCAAACGCCGCGCGGGCTTGGAAAAAGGCCCGGGAGGCAAGCTCTCGGGCCTTTGCTATCACATGAAGGTCTTGATGAGGATAAAGCTCAGCGCCGAGATGAAGAGCCAGGCGGCGGCACCGAGCAGGAGGGGCTTGATGCCCTTCAGCCGCAGCTTGCGCATGTCGGTCTCCAGCCCCATGGCGCCCAGCGCGACGGCGAGGAGGAAGGTGGTGGTGGTAGCCACCGGCATCTTCACCTCGGGCGGCACATAGCCGCTGGACGCGACCATCACCATGGCGATGAAGCCGAACACGAACCACGGCATGGGCGGGCTGGCATGGCCGGCCGACTTGTCGCCGCGTGCCCGCATCACCGCCGCCGCGCCGAGGCCGATGACAAGCGGCGCCAGCAGCATCACCCGCGAGAGCTTCGCCACGGTGCCGAACTCGCCGGCCTGCTGGCCGCCCTGGAAGGCGGCCGCCACCACCTGCGCCACCTCATGGATGGAGGCGCCGGTCCACAGACCGAAGGCATGGGCGTCGAAGCCGGTGAAGGGCATCAGCGCCGGCATCAGCAGCATGGAGAGCGAGCCGAAGATGGTGACGCAGGCCACCGCATAGGCCACGTCCTCGTCCGAGCCACGCGTCACCGTGTTGGTGGCGATGACCGCCGAGGCGCCGCAGATGGCGGTGCCGGCGGCGATCAGCTCCGAGAGCTGCCGGTCCACGCCCATGGCGCGGCCGATCCAGCGGGTGACGAAGAAGGTGGCGAACAGGGTGAAGGCGACGATGGAGAAGCCCACCACGCCCACCGAGCGCACCTGCTCGAAGGTGAGCTGGAGACCCAGCAGCACGATGGCGAAGCGCAGGATGCGCCGGAGCGCGAACTTCACGCCGGGCTTGATGATGGCCGCCGTGCCGAAGATGTTGTGCAGCGCCATGCCGATGACGATGGCGAGGATGAGCGGGCTGACGAGCCCCATGCCCGGAACCTGGCGGATGGCATAGGCCGCCGCAGCGATCACCACCGTGTAGACGAGGCCCGGCAGGATGCCGCCGAAGGCCGTCACGAGCGGGCCGCCAGCGGCGGACACGGACACCGCGGGCGCGGGGGGAATGAGAGCGGGATCGGTCAGGTGCTTGTCGGTCATGGCAGGGGGTCCTCTTGAGACGAGGATGGCCCCCGGCCATGGATCGATCAAACGAGTTGTTTTTCTACAATTGATCGATGAATCCGATTATCGGACCACCACGCCCCGCCGCACCACCGTGTTGCCGGCCGGGCCGCGCGTCGCGCCCACGTGGCGGCAGGCGCCGTTGTAGCAGCGGGTGGCGCCCACATGCCCGACCGGGCCGCGCGCGTAGGGGCCGTAATAGCGGTTCCACTGGCCATACCACGGACGTCCCACATAATGGGTATTCCAGTAGGACTGGTTGAACGCCACCGCCGCGATGCCGAGGCCCGCCGCGACCGCAGCGGTCATCACCACCGGCGAGGCGCCGGCGGAGGGCACGACCTTGATGTACTGCGCCGCCATCCAGCCGCGCACGTTGCCCAGCGCGACATCGCACCAGGAATAGTCCGCAAGGCAGCCGTAGGTCTGGAGCGCCGCGCCGGCCGGCACCGTGACCACGGTGGGGAAGCTGGTGCTGGGACCGGCCCGCAGATTCACATTCGTCACGGCCACCGCCGGCTGGGCCGCCGCGGCGGCTCCGGCGGCGAGGACGCCGGCCAGCATGACGGCCGCTCCGGCCACTGCGCGCAGGCGCGATCCAAGTTCGACACGTATCGACACCAGCATCTCCTCCATCGGGATCTGGCGCGACAGCCTAGCTTCGGATCGTTACCGGCCCGTTGCACGATTTTGCAATGTGCAACGCTCAGCGCTCGGCGAAGGCCTTCTCCACCACATAGGTCTCCGGCCGGTTGCCCGCACCCTCCACGAAGTCGCGGGTTTCCAGCAGCGCCTTGGTGTCGGCGATCATTTGCGGCGAGCCGCACAGCATCACCCGGTCGTGCTCGGCATCGAGGTCCGGCAGGCCGAGGTCGGCGAACAGCTGGCCGCTTTCCATGAGATCGGTGACGCGACCCCGATTGCGGAACGGCTCGCGGGTGACGGTGGGATAATGCAGCAGCTGCGCCTGCGCGTATTCGCCGAGGAAATCGTGCGCCTTGAGGTCCGCCACCACCTGCTCGCCATAAGCGAGTTCCGCCACCTCGCGGCAGCCATGGACGAGGATGATGTGCTCGAACCGTTCGTAGGCCTCCGGGTCCTTGGCGATGGAGACGAAGGGCGCGAGGCCGGTGCCCGTGGCGAGCAGATAGAGCCGCTTGCCCGGCTTGAGATTGTCCAGCAGCAGCGTGCCCGTGGGCCGACGGCCGACGAGGATGGGATCGCCCGGCTTCAGCATCTGGAGGCGGGAGGTGAGCGGCCCGTCCGGCACCTTGATGGAGAAGAATTCCAGCTGCTCCTCATGCGGCGCGCAGGCGAGGGAATAGGCGCGCAGCAGCGGCTTCTCGTTCACGTCGAGGCCGATCATGGTGAACTGGCCGCTCTTGAAGCGGAAGGCGCTGTCGCGGGTGGCGGTGAAGGAGAAGAGACGCTCGGTCCAGTGGCGGACCTCAAGCACGGTCTCGGTGTTCAGGTTGCTCATGGTCCCCTCACGCCTCAGCCGGCGCCGGGGAGAAGGCGCTCTCGAACTTGCCGTCCACGTTCATCCACTGCGCGGCATCCGCCGGCGGCTCCTTCTTCTCGGCGATGTTCGGCCACAGGGCAGCATATTCGGCGTTGAGCGCGATCCACGGCGCGGCAGCCGGGTCGCTGTCGGCGGAGATGGCGGCGGCCGGGCATTCGGGCTCGCAGACGCCGCAGTCGATGCACTCGTCGGGCTTGATGACGAGCATGTTCTCGCCCTCATAGAAGCAGTCCACCGGGCAGACGGCGACGCAATCCATGAATTTGCAGCGGATGCACTTGTCGGTGACGACGTAGGCCATGGGGCAGGTCCGGTTGTTGTTCGATCTTTATTTTAGCCGGAGGGGGCAATGGTCTTGAGGGCTAAGGCCTTGCAGGGTCAATTAATTGCAGATTTTGTGGAAGGGTAATCGGATCGAGACCTGCTCCATCATATTTACCTGCCGTCATGCCCGGGCTTGTCCCGGGCATCCACGTCGACCCGACGGAGCGGCTCCCAGAGTTATGCTCCCGGCCCGACCACGTGGATGGCCGGGACGAGCCCGGCCATGACGATTGGGACAAATGCGAAAATCCTCGCGCGAGTCCTAACCCCGCCCATCGAAGCGCGCCGCATCACACCACCTCGGCCAGATTCGCGCCGTTGAGGTTCACCGCGAGGCCCTTCAGTGCATCCTCGTTCAGCTCGCCGCCCATGGCCTTGAGGCTTTCCTCGCGGATGAGCGCGCCGAGGTCGGCCCGGAGCTGCACGAATTCAGGCGAGAGCTGGAGGGCGGCATCGCGCGGACGCGGCAGGGGCACCGTTACCTCGGCCTTGATGGTGCCGGGGCGGGCGGTCATCACGTAGATGCGGTCGGAGAGGAAGATCGCCTCGTCGATGTCGTGGGTCACGAACAGCACCGAGATGCCCAGCCGCTGCCAGAGGTTGGTGAGGATCTGCTGCATGATGACCCGGGTCTGCGCATCGAGAGCGCCGAACGGCTCGTCGAGCAGCAGCACCTTCGGCCCGGTCGCGAGCGCCCGGACGATGCCCACGCGCTGCTTCATGCCGCCGGAGAGGCGATCGGGATAATGGTCCTCGAAGGCGGACAGGCCGGCGAGGCCGAGCAGCGTTCGCGCGGCGACCGCCCGCTCGGACTTGCCCATGCCGCGCATCTTCAGGCCGAATTCCACGTTCTCCCGCACCGTCTTCCAGGGGAAGAGCGAATATTGCTGGAAGACCATGCCCCGGTCGGCGGAGGGGCCTTTCACCGGCTCGCCATCCACCGTGACCGTGCCTGACGTGGGCTTGAGGAAGCCCGCCACCGCATTGAGGAACGTGGACTTGCCGCAGCCCGACGGCCCGATGATGGAAACGAACTCGCCGGGATTCACCACGAGGTCCGCATCGCGCACCGCGATGACGGCGCCGTCGATGGTGTCGTAGGCGAGGTTGAAGTCGGAGACCTCGATAAGGCCGGTCCTCGTCGGCGCGGTCGCGGGGATCGCCATGATGGCCTCACTTGGCGCGCGACCAGGGCGTCACGGCCCGGCCCGCGATGCGGATGAGAAACGAGGAGGCGAGGCCAAGCACGCCGATGGTGATCATGCCCAGCGCGATGTCCGGATATTGCACCAGGGAATAGGCCTCCCAGGTGAAATAGCCGATGCCGAACTGGCCTGAGATCATCTCCGCCGCGATCAGCGAGACCCAGGCGACGCCCATGCCGACGGTGAGGCCGGTGAAGACCTGCGGCAGCACGGCAGGGAAATAGACCTCGCGGAACGTCGCCCGCTCGGTGGCGCCGAGGCAGCGGGCGGCGCGCACCAGCACCTCGTCCACGTTCGCCATGCCGTGCAGCGTGTTGAGGAGGATGGGGAAGAACGAGCCGAGGAAGGTGATGAAGACGATGCTTTCCTCGTTGGTCGGCCAGAGCATGATGGACATGGGCACCCAGGCGATGGCCGGGATGGGCCGCAGCACCTCCGAGACGGGGAAGACGAACTCCTTCAGCAGCTGGAAGCGCCCCATCAACAGGCCCAGCGGCACCGCCACCACGGCAGCCAGCGCGAAGCCGATGAAGATGCGCCGGCAGGAAATGTAGATGTGGTTGAGGAACGCGCCGGTGGAAAACGCCGTGCGCGCGCTCTCCAGCACCTGCTCCGGCGAGGGCACGTTGAGGAACCGCACGTAGAAGGTCATGCGGTTCACCGTCACCACATGCCAGGCGAGGATGAACAGGCCGATGGCCAGCGCCCCGAGCAGCGTGGCGCGAATGGTGTGGGCATTGAGCTTCAGCCAGCGCCGCGCGCGCCCTGCGACGGACCGGTCCGGCGCCGGCGTCGCCGCCACCGCATCCCGCTCCGGCCGCAGCACGATGTGACCGGGCGCGGCCGACCGATGCACCGCCCCGCCGTCGCCGGCGAGGTGGAACGGGGCGGCGATGGGCGCGGACTTTGCCGCGGACGTCATGGCAATGCTGTTCATGGCGTTCACCCGCGAGCCCCGGACGCGGCCTTCAGCGCATCGGCGAAGGGCAGCACCTTGCCGCCGCCCTTGGCCGCCGCCGCCTCGGCATCGACCTTCAGCATGAAGGGCTGGATCTCGGTCTTTCCGTCCTTGGTGGAGACGGCATAGAAGGCATCCGTCGCGAACAGCTTGATGCCGCGGGCGGTGTCGAACAGATAGGTCATGTTGACCTTCTTGCCGGCCGCATTCAGCTCGGCGAGCGCCCCGAGGGTGCAGGCGGCGCTGGAATAGGGCTTGATGCCCTCCCCATCCACCCAGATTTCGCCCGCCTTGCGCGGCTCGGAAATCTTGACCTTGCAGAAGCTGTCGTCGCCGGCGATCTCGTAGTTCGCGAGGCTCTTCAGCTGCGCCTCGTAATCAAGCCCGAGTTCCTTGTAGGCTTGGCGGACGTAGGTGTCGTTCACCCAGGCCTTGACGTCGAACTCCTTCATCCGTCCGAGCTTCTGGAGCACGGCGGCGTCCTGCGCGGCGTCTTCCACCAGCTGCGGCTTGATGGTGGGGTCCATGGTCATGATGCCGCCCGGGCCGAGGAAGATGTAGACGACTTCCTTGTCGATGCCGGTCCACTTGGCGATCTTCTCGGCGGCTTCCTTCGGGTTCTTGCGCACCCAGTCATTGGCCTCGATCACCGCCTTGATGTAGCCGACCACGACCTCCGGATACTTCTCGGCGAAGTCCGTGCGCACCACCACGCCATGCCAGGTGGGGGCGTTGGTCTCCACGCCGTCGAAGATCTTGCGGGCGAAGCCGCGGAACGGCAGCAGCTCGGCGAAGGGGACGAAATCGGCGTGGGCGTCGATCTTCTTTTCCTGCAGGTTGGTGGAACCCACCTCGGGCGACTGGCTCACCAGCCGGAAGTAATCGGCCGGCCAGTTCTTGTCCTGCATGGCTTTGAGGATCATGCCGTGGGCGGCGGAGCCGAACGGCACGCTCACCACCTTTCCCTTCAGGTCGCTCAGCTCGTAATAGGGCGACTCCTTGTTCACGACCACACCGTTGCCGGAGCCGTAGATATTGTAGGCACCGACCGCGATGAGCTGGGACTTGGACTGGGGATTGGACTGGAAGGTGTAGCCGTTCACCACCAGCGGATAATCGCCCATGCCCCCGAACTGGAGCTTGTCGGCCATCATGCCGTTGGTGACGGGCGGGCCGGAGGTGAAGTTCTGCCACTCGATGTTGTAGGTGGCGCCGGCATATTTGCCGTCCTTCGGCAGATATTTGTCGAGAAGCTTCAGCTCCTTGATGACGACGCCGGTGGTCACCGTATTGGTCGTGGTGTCCTGCGTCCCGATGCCGATGTTGATGGTCTCGGCCGCGGCCGGAACAACGGCGCAGGAGGTTGCGAGGGCGACGGCAATGCTGCGAAGAACGTTCGGGCGAAACGGGTTCATCAGATCCACCTCTCGGGGCTAAGACGGCTCTCGACGGTGATCTTCAGGCGTCAGGTTCGATCCGTTCAAAGGAAGATGCGGCCGAGGTGTCGATTAGTTGCCTCCTTTGCGGACCCGCCTGATTTTTCATCAAACCGCACATCTCCGGATCGCCGGACGGCGCCCGGCCTCACCGGTCGCCGCGCATCACGTGCAGCGCGTCCAGATCGTAGACCACGATCTTGGCCTTCTCGGCCTTCAGAACCCCCTGCTCCTGCAACCGCTTGAGGCTGATCGTCACCCACTGGCGGGTGGCGCCCACCATGTGCGCAAGATCTGCGTGGGTGAAGGCCGAGCCGATGGCGATGGCGCCCTCTTCCTTCACGCCATAGGTGTCGGCGAGATGGATGAGCAGGTGCGCGAGACGCTCGGTGACGGAGCGGGTGCCCAGCATCTGGGCAAGGGCCGAATAGCATTTGCCCTTGAAGGTGAGCCCCTCGATGAGGCCGATGGCGAAGCCCGGTATCTGGGCGATCAGCCGGCGCAGGGTCTTTCCGGTCAGGTGGACCACCACGCTGTTGGTCGCCGCGACCCCGGACCAGACGTGCTGGCCCTGCCCGAACAGCTCCGGCCCGCCCACGAAATTGCCCGCACTCCAATAGGCGAGCGTGATCTCCCGGCCCGACGGCGCGATGTAGAAAACCCGGATGCGCCCGCTCTCGATGAGGAAGATGCCATCGTGCGGCGTGCCTTGGGAGAACAGCATCTTCCCGCGATAGACGACGCGTTTCTGCCCCTCCCTCAGCACCTCCTCCCGCTCCTTGGCCGTGAGCCGCTGGAACAGCAGCGGCGGCCCGTTGGTCAGCGCGGCATTTTCGGTGAGGAGCAGCGCCTGCGCAGGGTTGGACCCGGCCAGAAGGGGTGAGGCTGGGGGCACTGGTTTGGCGTGCAGGGGGGCAGTCTGCATGCTGGATATCTCCCGTTTGGACGGCTTCCAAGCGGCAAGAAGCATACCAGCATTTTTAACATTAAATCGATCGTATTAATTCATTTTTTGTCGAACAGGGCGAGCGCCTCCGGCGCGAGCACGCCGCCGGTGATCTCCACCTTCAGGAAAGGTGCGGCCTCGGCCATGGTCCGGGCCACATCCAGCGCTGGCATGCCGATTTGCGGCTGCCGGCCATACTTGGCCGCCACCTGCTCCAGCGAGGCGCCGAAGACCACGCGATTGAGCCCGCACCAGAGAATCGCCCCCATGCACATGGGGCACGGCTCGGCGGAGGCATAGATGGTCGCGCCCTTCAGTTCGTCCGCCGACCGCGCGGCGAGGAAGCGGCGGATGGCGACCATCTCGGCATGGGCGGTGGGATCGTTCAGCTGCCGGCCGAGATTCGGCCCCCGGGAGAGAACCTCCCCGCCCCGCGCGATCACCGCGCCGAACGGGAAGTCGGACTGGGCTGCGAGCGCGATGGCCTCGCGCATCAGCCCTTCATCCTCCGGGCGCGGCGGCCCCACCACCGCCTCGGCGCGCGTCACGGATGGGAAGAGCGACAGGACGCTGCTGGCCGCCGCAGCGAGGCTTGCGAGAACGCTCCGCCGGCTCGGGGCATGCGCAATGGCCGGCTGTCGTTCGGTCCGCATCGCGTCTTCAGCGGTCATGGCGTCGCCCCCTCGGGGAAGCTGAGCACGCGGCATAGACGAGGGCAACCGGGCTCGCGCGCGAGACCACATGAGGCGGAGGCCCAAGCAAAGAAAAGGCCCGGGCTTTTTGGCCCGGGCCTTCCTGAAATGTCGCGCTTGTCGGGTGCTCAGTGCGTGGTGGCGCCGGTCCGGTCGCGCTCCAGCGCCTCATAGACCTGCTGGAGGTCGGCGAGGTGACGGGACGCGCGCTGCTTGGCATCGTCGCCGGTGGCGTCGTTCACGTCCTCGCGGGCGTCCTGGATCTGCTGGGCGAGAGCGCCAAGATCCAGCTCCTCCAGCGGCTTCGCCTCTTCGGCGAGAATGGTGAGGCCGGCCGGATTCACTTCGGCAAAGCCACCGCGGACGAAATAGCGGCGGGCGGCACCATCGGCCTTGATGGTGAGGATGCCGGGCTTGAGCATGCCGATGAACGGCGCATGGCCGGCCAGCACGCCGAACTCGCCTTCCGCGCCCGGCACGATCACCTCGGTCACGGCGCCGGAAAAGACGAGGCGCTCGGGGGAGACCAGCTCAAAAGGTAAGGTCGCCATCTGTTCAATCTCCGGGTCGTCCCCGCCGGGGGTCCCGCGGGAGCCTGCCGGCTACCCTCGGGAGGATCAGGCCGGCGGAACGGCTCCGCCATGGGTGGGAGCCGGATGGCTCCGTGAAATCTTCGGTCCGATCAGCGGCGGCGCTCGGCGACGAAGCCGACGCCCAGGCCGATGATCGCGCCCACCACGGCCGCAAGCAGGATGTGGCGGGTCTGCTCGGAGGTGAGGCCGCCGCGCGGCCCCTCTCCCTGAACGCGGATATCGATGCCCGGGAGGCGCAGTTCCGCCACCTGGGGCCGGGTGAGCCAGCCGGTGATGCCACCGGCCAGCAGCCCGAGGACGAGGCAGACGATCTTGATATTCATCGCGATCGCTCCGCCGCGTGGCTGGGATCAGGCCGCCTCGGCGGCCAGCTTCTTGCCCTTCTCGATGGCTTCTTCCATGGAGCCGACCATGTAGAAGGCCTGCTCGGGCAGGTAGTCGTACTTGCCTTCGACGAGGCCCTTGAAGCCGGAAATGGTGTCCTTCAGGTCCACGAGCTTGCCCGGGGAGCCGGTGAACACTTCCGCGACGTGGAAGGGCTGGGAGAGGAAGCGCTCGATCTTGCGGGCGCGGGCCACGGTGAGCTTGTCCTCCTCGGAGAGCTCGTCCATGCCCAGGATCGCGATGATGTCCTGCAGCGCCTTGTAGCGCTGGAGGGTCTGCTGCACCTGACGCGCCACGTTGTAGTGCTCCTCGCCGATGACCAGCGGAGAGAGGATGCGCGAGGTGGAGTCCAGCGGGTCCACCGCCGGATAGATGCCCTTCTCGGCGATGGAGCGCGAGAGCACGGTCGTCGCGTCGAGATGGGCGAAGGAGGCGGCAGGCGCCGGGTCGGTCAGGTCGTCGGCGGGCACGTAGATGGCCTGCACCGAGGTGATCGAACCCTTGGTGGTGGTGGTGATGCGCTCCTGCAGGGCGCCCATGTCGGTGGCCAGCGTCGGCTGGTAGCCCACCGCCGAGGGAATGCGGCCGAGCAGAGCCGACACTTCCGAGCCGGCCTGGGTGAAGCGGAAGATGTTGTCCACGAAGAACAGCACGTCCTGGCCCTGGTCGCGGAAGTGCTCGGCGACGGTGAGGCCGGTGAGCGCGACGCGGGCGCGGGCGCCCGGAGGCTCGTTCATCTGGCCGTACACGAGGGCGCACTTGGAGCCGGCGGCCGAGCCACCATGCTCGTGCGGGTCCACGTTCACCTTGGACTCGATCATCTCGTGATAGAGATCGTTGCCCTCTCGGGTGCGCTCACCGACGCCGGCGAACACGGAGTAGCCGCCGTGCGCCTTCGCGATGTTGTTGATGAGCTCCATGATGAGCACGGTCTTGCCCACGCCGGCGCCGCCGAACAGGCCGATCTTGCCGCCCTTGGAGTAGGGCGCGAGCAGGTCCACCACCTTGATGCCGGTGACGAGGATTTCCGCCTCGGTGGACTGGTCCGCATAGGAGGGAGCAGGCTGGTGGATGGCGCGCAGGCCGTCGCCGACCACCGGGCCGAGCTCGTCCACCGGCTCGCCGATCACGTTCATGATGCGGCCGAGGGTGGCATCACCCACGGGCACCTGGATGGGCGCGCCGGTGTCGGTGACACCCTGGCCACGCACCAGACCCTCGGTGGCATCCATCGCGATGGTGCGGACGGTGTTCTCGCCGAGATGCTGGGCCACCTCGAGCACCAGGCGGTTGCCGTGGTTGGTGGTCTCGAGCGCGTTCAGGATTTCCGGCAGATGGCCGTCGAACTGCACGTCGACAACGGCGCCGATGACTTGGGTAATGCGTCCGGTGGGGTTCGCCATGTTCGTCGTCCTTTGTCCTCGTCCAGGCCGTGGTCAGAGCGCTTCGGCGCCGGAGATGATTTCGATGAGTTCCTTCGTGATCATGGCCTGACGCGTCCGGTTGTAGATCAGCGTCTGCTTCTTGATCATGTCGCCCGCATTCCGCGTCGCGTTGTCCATGGCGCTCATCTGCGAGCCGTAGAACGACGCCTGGTTTTCCAGGAGGGCGCGGAAGATCTGCACCGCGATGTTGCGGGGCAGGAGGTCGGCGAGGATGTCTTCCTCGGCCGGCTCGTATTCATAGACCGGACCGGCCGCATCCGCGTCCCGCGCCTCGAAGGTGGCGGGGATGATCTGCTGGGCGGTCGGCACCTGCGAGATCACGCTCTTGAACTGGGCGTAGAAGAGCGTGCACACGTCGAACGCACCCTGGTCGAGCAGCGAAAGGATCTTCGACGCAATGGCGTCGGCATCCTTGAAGCTGAGCGTCCGCACCGAGCGCAGGTCCACCAGCTCGATGATGCGGTCGGGATAGATCCGGCGCAGCTGGTCATAGCCCTTGCGGCCGATGCAGAAGAACTTGACGTCCTTGCCTTCGCCGAGCAGCTGCTGCGCCCGCTCGCGGGCGAGCCGGACGATGGAGGTATTGAAGGCGCCGCACAGGCCGCGCTCGCCGGTCGCGACCAGGAGCAGCTGCTTCTGGTCGGAGCCGGTGCCGGCGATGAGGACGGGCGCCTGCCCGCCGCCGATGATCCCGGCGGCGAGATTGCCCAGCACCGTCTCCATGCGCTCGGCATAGGGACGGGCCGCTTCCGCCGCCATCTGGGCGCGACGCAGCTTCGCCGCGGCGACCATCTGCATCGCCTTGGTGATCTTCTGCGTCGCCTTCACCGAGGCGATGCGGTTTCGTAGGTCTTTCAGGCTCGCCATCGTGCCCGTCCGTCAGGTTCGAGGAACAGGCGCCGTTCAGGCAAAGCTCTTGGCAAAGGCGTCGAGGGCCTTCGTCAGCTTCTCGGCCGTGTCCTTGGACAGTTCCTTGGACGTGCGGATGGCCTCCAGGATCTCCGGATGCTGCGAGCGCAGCGCCAGGAGCAGGCCCTGCTCGAACTCGCGGACCTTGGAGACCGGCAGCGGGTCGAGATAGCCGTTGGTGCCGGCGTAGATCACCGCCACCTGCTCCTCGACCTTCAGCGGCGCGAACTGGCTCTGCTTCAGAAGCTCGGTCAGGCGGGCGCCGCGGTTGAGCAGCTTCTGGGTGGAGGCGTCGAGGTCCGAGCCGAACTGGGCGAAGGCCGCGAGCTCACGATACTGGGCGAGCTCGCCCTTGATCTTGCCGGCGACCTGCTTCATCGCCTTGATCTGGGCCGAGGAGCCCACGCGCGACACCGAGAGGCCGACGTTCACCGCCGGGCGGATGCCCTGGTAGAACAGGTCGGACTCAAGGAAGATCTGGCCGTCGGTGATCGAGATGACGTTGGTCGGGATGTAGGCCGACACGTCGTTCGCCTGGGTCTCGATGACCGGGAGGGCGGTGAGCGAGCCGGCGCCGTGGGCGTCGTTCAGCTTGGCCGCGCGCTCCAGCAGGCGGGAGTGCAGGTAGAACACGTCGCCGGGATAGGCTTCGCGGCCCGGCGGGCGGCGCAGCAGCAGCGACATCTGGCGGTAGGCCACGGCCTGCTTGGACAGGTCGTCGTGGATGATGAGCGCGTGCATGCCGTTGTCACGGAAATACTCGCCCATGGCGGTGCCGGTGAACGGCGCCAGGAACTGCATCGGCGCGGCGTCCGAGGCGGTGGCGGCGACGACGACCGAATATTCGAGCGCGCCCTGCTCCTCGAGCACCTTCACGAACTGCGCGACGGTGGAGCGCTTCTGGCCCACCGCGACGTAGACGCAGTAGAGCTTCTGGCTCTCGGGGGCGTCGCCGGCGTTCAGGGGCTTCTGGTTCAGGATGGCGTCGAGCGCCACGGCGGTCTTGCCGGTCTGGCGATCGCCGATGATCAGCTCGCGCTGGCCGCGGCCGATCGGGATCAGCGCGTCGATGGCCTTGAGGCCGGTCTGCATGGGCTCATGCACCGACTTGCGCGGGATGATGCCCGGCGCCTTCACGTCGACGCGGCGACGCTCGGTGAACATGATCGGGCCCTTGCCGTCGATCGGGTTGCCGAGGGCATCCACGACGCGGCCGAGCAGGCCCTTGCCGACCGGGGCGTCCACGATGGCGCCGGTCCGCTTGACGGTCTGGCCTTCCTTGATCTCGCGGTCCGAACCGAAGATCACGATACCGACGTTGTCGATTTCGAGGTTCAGCGCCATGCCGCGCGTGCCGTTCTCGAACTCGACCATCTCGCCGGCCTGGACGTTGTCGAGGCCGTAGACGCGGGCGATGCCGTCACCGACGGAGAGGACCTGGCCGACCTCGGAGACTTCAGCCTCCTGGCCGAAGCCCTGGATCTGCTCCTTGAGGATGGCGGAGATTTCAGCGGCTCGAATGTCCATCAGCGGACCTCTTTCATCGCATGCCGGATAGAATTGAGTTTGGTCTTGAGCGAGGCGTCGACCATGCGGGAGCCGAGCTTCACGATGAGACCACCGAGGATGGACGGATCGACGGTGACGTCGAGGTTCACGTCCTTACCCGTCTGCTGCGCCAACGCGTCCTTGAGCGCGGCGAAGTGGGTGTCGCTCAGGGGAGCAGCCACCGTCACTTCCGCCGTCGTCTCACCGCGCTGGGCGGCCACGAGGGCGGCATAGTCGGAAATCATCCTGGGCAGCGCGAACAGGCGGCGGTTCTGCGCCACCAGCTTCACGAAATTTCCGGCCAGGCCGGAAATGCCCACCTGACCAAGAACCGCGGAGATGGCCTTCAGCTGCTCCTCGGCCGAAAAGACCGGGCTTTTCACCAGCCGCGCCAGATCCGCGTTTTCAGCAATCAGAGCCGACAGGCGATCGAGATCCGCCTTAACGGAATCGACGGCGCCGGCCTCGCTCGCCAGTTCGAACAGCGCGGTCGCATAGCGCCCCGCCATGCCTGACACGATCGTATCCGCCACCCCGCACCTCTCTCGGACTTCCAGGGCCGGTCACGCACCTTGCGTCACCTCTCCCCAAGCCCTTGATCTGTTGGGAATATAATTGTGCGACCTCGCGAGGGGGCTTAACCCGTCCCTCGAAATCCCGGAGTGCCTAACACAGGCAGATCAAGGCGGCAACATGACGGGAGGATGGCGCATAGGCCGCATTGCCGCACCGCGACAGGCTTGACCGTAACGCAACGCCCACAGCGGCCTCAGCTTTGGCCGAGAAACTGCCTGAGCTCCGCCGTTTGAGGATTCGCAAATACTTCTTCCGGCGGACCGATCTCATGCACCCGCCCCTGGTGCATGAACACCACCCGGTCACACACTTCCCGTGCGAAGCGCATCTCGTGCGTGACCATGAGGAGGGTCATGCCCTCCTCGGCCAGCTTCTTCACCACCGCCAGCACCTCGTTGACGAGTTCGGGGTCGAGGGCGGAGGTGATCTCATCGCACAGCAGCGCCAGCGGCTTCATGGCCAGGGCGCGGGCGATGGCGACGCGCTGTTGCTGGCCGCCGGACAGCTCGTCGGGATAGGCGTCGAACTTGTGGGCGAGGCCCACCTGCTCCAACCGCACCCGCGCCTCGGCCTCGGCCTCCTTCTGCGACACCTTCTTCACCACCATGGGCGAGAGCATCACGTTGCGCCCGGCGGTGAGGTGGGGAAACAGGTTGAAGCCCTGGAAGATCATCCCGACCTTCAGCCGGAGCGCACGCAGATGCACCTCGTCCGGCGCCAGCTGGGCGCCGGCGACGGTGATGGAACCGTCGTTGATGGTCTCAAGCCCGTTGATGCAGCGCAGAAGGGTCGATTTGCCCGAGCCCGACTTGCCGATGATGGCGATCACCTCGCCGGCCGCCACATCGAGGTTGATTCCCTTCAGGACCTCGTTCTGGCCGAAGCTCTTGCGGACCTCAGTGATGGTGATGAGCGACATTCAGCTTCCTTTCGAGAAGCTGGCTGCTCTTCGACAGAGGCCAGCACAGCACGAAATAGATGAGGGCGGCGAAGCCGTAGACGGTGAACGGCTCGAACGTGGCGTTGGTGATGATGGTGGCGGCCTTGGAGAGTTCCACGAAGCCGATGATGGAGGTCAGTGCCGTCCCCTTCACCACCTGCACCGAGAAGCCCACCGTGGGCGGCACGGCGATGCGCAGGGCCTGGGGCAGCACCACGTAGCGCAACTGCTCGAAGAAGCTCATGGCCAGCGACGAGGAGGCCTCCCACTGCCCCTTCGGGATCGATTCGACGCAGCCGCGCCAGATCTCGGCGAGGAAGGCGGAGGTCCACAGGGTCAGCGAGACGAAGGCCGCCGCCCAGGGCGAGACGTCGAGACCCATCAGCGGCAGGCCGAAGAAGATGAGGAACAGCTGCATCAGCAGCGGAGTGCCCTGAAACAGCTCGATGTAGAGATTGGCGGCCCGCTGCAACCACGGTTTGCGGGCGATGCGGCAGTAGAGCACCACGAGCCCCACCGCGCCGCCGCCGATGAAGGCGAGGATGGAGAGCAGCACGGTCCAGCGTGCCGCCAGAAGCAGGTTGGAGACGATGTCCCAGGTGGAGAATTGGGTCATGTCGTCTTCCTCCGGCGCGGAAAGAGAAACAGCCCGAGCCCCCGCATGACCTGGCGCAGCAGCACCGCCAGCAGGAGGTAGAGGACGGTGGCGACGATGTAGGACTCGAAGGCGCGGAAGGTCCGCGACTGGATGAAGTTTGCGGCGAACGTCAGCTCCTCCACCGAGATCTGCGAGCACACCGCCGAGCCGAACATGACGATGACGATCTGCGAGGTCAGCGCCGGCCAGATTTTTTGCAGTGCCGGCACCAGCACCACGTGGCGGAAGGTCTGGATGGGGCTCATGGCGAGGCTGGCACCGGCCTCGAACTGGCCGCGCGGCGTCGCCTCGATACCGGCGCGGATGATCTCGCAGGCATAGGCGCCGAGATTGATGACCATGGCGAGGATGGCCGCCTGCATCTCGGTGAGCCCCACGCCGACCGCCGGCAGGCCGAAGAAGATGAAGAACAGCTGGATCAGGAACGGCGTGTTGCGGATCAGCTCCACATAGGCCGAGACGATGGGCCGGAGCCAGCGCGGCCCCAGCGCCTTCGCCCAGGCGCAGGCGATGCCGAGCCCGACGCCGAGGGCACCGCCGACCACGATCAGCTCCACGGTGATGGCGACACCCTTCGCCAGCACCGGCCCGTAATCGGCCAGGGATGAGAAATCGAAACTGTAGGCCATGTCCGGCTGGTCCCCCGATGGCGCAATGCCCGTGGATCGCTCCCTGCCCCGTCACCGGACAGGGAGCGGCGTCCTCAGAGGTCCTTCGGCAGCGGGGCGCCGAGCCACTTCTCGGAAATCTTCTCCAGCGCGCCGTCGGCCTTGGCCGCGGCGAGAATGGCGTTGACCTTCTCCAGCAGCTTCGGCTCGTCCTTGTTCAGGCCGACGTAGCAGGGCGAGTTCTTGATCAGCACCTTCACGGTGGGCTTCTTCGGCGGGTTGCGGGCGAGGATGGCGGCGGCCACCACGTTGCCGGTCGCCACCACCTTCACCTGGCCGGAGAGGAAGGCCGAGATGGTGGAGTTGTTGTCCTCGTAGCGCTTGATGTCGGCGGTGGGCGGGGCGACCTTGGTCAGCTCCAGATCCTCCACCGAGCCACGGGTGACGCCGACGGTCATGCCGGCGATGTCCTCCACCTTCTCCACCTTCACGTCGGCGGGGCCGAAGATGCCGTTGAAGAAGGGCGCGTAGGCCACCGAGAAATCGATCACCTTCTCGCGGTCGGGGTTCTTGCCCAGGCTGGAGATGACGAGGTCGACCTTCTTGGTCTGGAGGTAGGGGATGCGGTTGGCGCTCGACACCGGCACCAGCTCGGCCTTCACACCGAGGCCCTTGGCGATGAGGTTGGCGACGTCGATGTCGTAGCCCACGGGCTTGAGGTCGGTGCCCACCGAACCGAACGGCGGGAAGTCCTGCGGCACGGCGATCTTGATGACGCCGGCCTTGAGGATGTCATCAAGGGCTTCCGCATGCGCGGGGGCAGCGGCAAGGCCGAGGACCATCGCGCTGCCGAGGGCGGCGCCGGCCAGGGTCCGGGAGAGGAAAGATCTGCGGGTTGCCTGCATGGCGGGACCGAAACTCCGTGGGCGGCGCGATCGCGCCATCCACCCCTGAGGAGCAAGCGGTATGCCAGCGTGCATACAATACCGCCGCGAGCGGCGCGATCGGACCAACCCTTGATGGCGGCGGGTCGCCGCCAGTGCCCTAAAACGAAAAATGCCCCGCCCGAGCATTCGGACGGGGCATTTGCCTAAAGTCTAAGCAGATGCCGAACGGCGCGCCGTTCAGCTTCCGTCAGGGCATCAATTGGCCTGCGAGGACTTGTTTGGCGTCGCCGGGAAGGCGGCGTTCTTCACGGTGCCCTTCATCAGCTCGACGGCGAGCTTCAGCTGGGTGTCGTCCTTCGGGTCCGGCGGCACATAGGAGGGCGAGCCGGTCTGCTCGTCGTCGCCGTTCTTGAGGTGGCCCTTCAGCGAGGCTTCGCCACGGGTGGAGTCCGTGGAGACGCCCAGCTTCTGCTTCATCTCGTCCGGCAGGTCCTGCACCAGGACGATATCGGGCTCGATGCCCTTGGCCTGGATGGAGCGGCCCGACGGCGTGTAGTAGCGCGCCGTGGTGAGCCGCAGGGCGCCCTGCTGGCCGAGCGGGATGATGGTCTGCACCGAGGCCTTGCCGAAGGTGCGCGAGCCCAGGATCGTCGCCCGCTTGTGATCCTGCAGCGCGCCGGCGACGATCTCGGAGGCCGAGGCGGAGCCGCCGTTCACCATCACGATGACAGGCTTGCCCTTGGTGAGGTCGCCGCCGCGGGCGTTGAAGCGCTGCGTCTCTTCCGGGTTGCGGCCGCGGGTGGAGACGATCTCGCCCCGCTCCAGGAACGCGTCGGACACCGCCACCGCCTGATCGAGCAGGCCGCCGGGGTTGTTGCGCAGGTCGATGATGTAGCCCTTGATCTTGTCCGGGCCGATCTTCGCGGTCAGGTCGTCGATGGCCTTCTTCAGGGTCTCGAAGGTCTGCTCGTTGGTGAAGGAATTGATGCGGATATAGGCGATGTCATCCGCCTCGACGCGGGAGCGCACCGTCTGAAGCTTGATGGTGTCGCGCACCAGCTTCACTTCGATGGGCTTCTCCGCGCCCTTGCGCAGGATGGTGAGCGTGATGGGCGTGTTGACCGGCCCACGCATCTTGTCCACCGCCTCGTTCAGGGTCATGCCTTGAACCTGGTCGCCGTCGAGCTTGGCGATGAGGTCGCCGGAGAGCACGCCGGCCTTGGCCGCGGGGGTGCCCTCCATGGGGGTGACGACCTTCACCAGGCCGTCTTCCATGATGACCTCGATGCCGAGCCCGCCGAACTCGCCGCGGGTCTGCACCTGCATGTCGCGGTGATTCTTCGCGTCCATGTAGGAGGAGTGCGGATCAAGCGACTGCAGCATGCCGTTGATGGCCGCCTCGATCAGCTTGGCGTCATCGGGCTTCTCGACATAGTCGGAGCGCACGCGCTCGAAGACGTCGCCGAACAGATTGAGCTGCTTGTAGGTATCGGACGACGCGGCCTCTGCCGCGGTCCCGAGGATCAGCCGTGGCTGGACCGCTGCAACCGCCACGAGGGCGCCAGCCGCCACGCCAAATAGAAAGAGAGACGTCCGACGCATTATCCACGTACCTTCTGACTGTCCGTTGCCGCCCACCATGGCGTGGGGTCGATCGAGAGCCCGTCTTTTCGGAACTCGACATACAATTGGGGCTGTCCCGTGGCCGTTGCGGGCGACGGTGAGCCGTTTTGGGCGGATGCGCCACTCCCCCCGGGACCGATGCCCCCCGGACCGCGCTGCACCGTATTGGCCACGGTACGGGACAGGCCCCCCATGACCCCCACCGGCTCGCCCGCGAGGACGAACTGGCCGAGGTCCACGGTGATCCGTTCCATGCCTGCCATCAGAATATGGTAGCCACCGCCCGCGTTGATAATCAAGAGTTGGCCATAGCTGCGGAAGGGTCCCGCGTAGACCACCCAGCCGTCGGCCGGCGCGCTCACCGGGGCACCGGCGCGGGTGGCGATGGTGATGCCCTTCTCGGTACCTCCCACCCCGTCCGCCGCCCCGAAATTCCGCAGCGTCACGCCAGCCACCGGAAGCGGCAGCAAGCCTTTGGCCTGCGGGAAAGCGATGGCCGGCGTCAGGCGCGCCGGGTCCTTGAGCGCGGTCAGGTCGGGCCGCCCGGGTTCCTGCGGGCGCGTCACCGCCTGCGCGGCGTCAGCTGCCCTTGCGGAAGGTCCAACCTCGTTCTCCAGCCTCGTCACGAGATCGTGCACGTCCCCGGTGGCCTTGGCGACGCTTTCCGCCTGCGCCTTGTCGGCGGAAGCGACCGGGTGCTCCTCCGCCTGCCGCTTCTGGCGCTCGCCCACCAGCACGGCAAGGCGGCGGCTGTCCTCGTCGAGGTCAGCGCGCAGGCTGGTCAGGCTGTCGCGAGCGGACGCCAGCTCCGTACGCACGCGGGACAGCTCGGACAGGTCGGAGGCCAATGTCTCCGCCTCTACTCTTAGTTCCGGCAGGAGGGCGCCAAGCAGGATGGCCGAGCGCACCGCGTCCAGCGCATCGTCCGGGCGCATGAGGATGGCGGGTGGCGGCTCGCGCCCCATGCGCATCAGGGCCGCCAGCACCTGGGCGAGGACGCCCCGGCGCTTGCCGAGGGAGGTGTTGAGGTCTGCGGCGGAGCGGTCCAGCTGGGCGATGCGGCCTTCCACATTGATGAGCTGCTGCTCCACCGCGCGGGTGCGGGCGGCCGTGTCGAGCAGCATCTGGTTGAGGCGGCCGCGATCGCCCTTCGCCGCTTCGAGGTCGGCGCGGAGCTTGCGCTGGGCCTCCTCGGAGCCCTTCACGTCGGCCTTCAGCGCATCGGTGTCGATGCCGGTGCGGTTGGGGACGGGCGGCGGCAGCGGCACCGCCGGTGGGGGCGCGCCCGGCTGGGCCAAGGCCCGGGAAACGAGAGCCTGGGAAACGAGGGCCAGCGGAACACGCAGCCACGGGGCCGCGACCAGGAGGGTCGCGGCCAGCGTCAGGAGGATCAGGACCGACCGCGGCTTCATGAACCGATCCTCAACGAACAGGGTTGAGGATCGGTAAAGCCCAAGGCGTCCGCAAGCGGCTTTCTCAGGCGGCGCGCAAGGCCCGGGTCTGCTCAGCCCTCCATGCTCTCCAGCTCGGAGATCATGCGGTCGATGAGGTTGAGGCCGGTCTGCCAGAAGGCCGGATCGCGGGCATCAAGGCCGAACGGGGCGAGCAGCTCCGCATGGTGCTTGGTGCCGCCGGCGGCCAGCATTTCCAGATACCGCTCCGCGAAGCCGTCGGAAGCCTTCTCGTAGACCGCATAGAGCGAGTTCACGAGGCAGTCGCCGAAGGCATAGGCGTAGACGTAGAAGGGCGAGTGGATGAAGTGCGGGATGTAGGTCCAGAAGGTCTCGTAGCCCGCGCCCAGATGGATGGCCGGGCCGAGGCTCTCGCTCTGCACCTGCATCCAGATCTCGCCGATCTTCTCGGAGGTCAGCTCGCCCTGGCGGCGCTCGGAATGGACGTTGCGCTCGAAGGTGTAGAAGGCGGTCTGGCGGACCACCGTGTTGATCATGTCCTCCACCTTCTGGGCGAGCATGATCTTGCGCATCCGCGGATTCTCCGCCGAATCCAGCAGCTTGCGGAAGGTCAGCATCTCCCCGAACACCGAGGCGGTTTCCGCCAGCGTCAGCGGGGTGGGCGCCATCAGCGCGCCCTGGCGTGCAGCGAGCACCTGGTGGACGCCGTGGCCCAGCTCATGGGCGAGCGTCATCACGTCCCGCGGCTTGCCCTGGTAGTTGAGAAGCACGTAGGGGTGGGCGGACGGCACAGTGGGATGGGCGAAGGCGCCGGGCGACTTGCCGGGGCGGACGGGCGCGTCGATCCAGGACTTGTCGAAGAAGGTGCGGGCGATGTCGGCCATCTTCGGCGAGAAGTTGCCGTAGGCGGTGAGCACCGTGTCCTTCGCCTCGCCCCAGCCGATGTCGCGGCTCTCCACCTTGGGCAGAGGCGCGTTGCGGTCCCAGAACTCCAGCTTGTCCTTGCCGAACCAGCGGGCCTTCAGCGCGTAATAGCGGTGCGAGAGGCGCGGATAGGCCTCGCGGATGGACGAGACCATGGCATCCACCACCTCCTTTTCCACCCGGTTGGCGAGGTGGCGGGAGGAGGCGACATCGGGGAAGCCGCGCCAGCGGTCGGAAATCTCCTTGTCCTTCGCCAGCGTGTTGGTGACGAGGGTGAACAGGCGCAAATTCTTCGAGAAGGTATCGGCCAAGGCGAGGCCGGCGGTGCGGCGCACCTCCTCCTTGGGGTCCTGCATCAGGTTCAGCGTCGGCTCGATGGCGAGCTCCTGCCCGTCCACGTTGAACCGCAGCGAGGAGATCGTCTCGTCGAACAGCCGGCTCCAGGCGCTGCGCGAGGGGCTCGACTTCTCGTGGAACAGCTGCTCGATCTTGTCGTCGAGCTGATAGGGCTTGTCCTTCCGCAGGTCCTCGATCCACGGCCGGTAGTAACCGAGCGCCGGATCGGCCATGGCGGCTTCCAGCGCCGCATCGTCGAGGCGGTTCAGCTCCAGCGTGAAGAACAGGAGGTGCGTGGACGAATCGGTCAGCTTCTCCTGGATGTCGCCGTAGAACTTGGCGCGGGCCGGGTCCGAGGTGTCACCGGCATAGATGAGGCTGCCATAGGAGGCGATGCGGCCGAGGAGGTCGTCCACCGCCTCGTAGCGCTTCACCGCCTCGGCCAGCGCCGCACCGGCGCCGGGCGCGGCGAGCATGGCGGCGAGCTTGCCCTTGTAGGCCTCCTCGAACGCGGTGCACTCGGCATCGGCCTTGGCGATGTCCGCCGCCAGCTCCGGCGCGTCCATGGCGGCATAGAGGTCGGTGAGGTTCCATTCCGGCAGCGTCTCGGTGGCTGCGGCGGAGGCGACGGCGGTCTGGGCGGCGTGACGGGCGGCGGAAAAGGCGCTTTCGAAATCGTGCGAACGAACGGGCATCGCCGAAACGCGGGCAATGGCGTGCGGAAGAGTGTGCGGCATGGAACCTCCGGAAACGGGCGGCGCGGTCCGTTTGGGCCGCACCCGCTCTTGCACTCGATCGTGGCGGACAAAATCGCCGCAATGGCCCCGCGCCGCAAGCCGGGTCGGCGAAGGCGCGGTCGGCAAGGGCGCGGTCGGACCGCGGGAGAGCGTACGGCATCAGGGTGAGGGGTTCTTAACCATCGCCGCCCAATGTCGGGGACGAATCTCACCCGACCGAGTCGCCCGCCCTTCCATGTCTTCTTCCCTTCTGATCGTCGAAGACGATTCCGACGAGGCGCGCCGCCTCGAACAGGCGCTCACCCGAATGGGCTACCGCTGCACCATCGCCCATGACGGCGACGCGGCTCTCGCCCGTCTTGCGGCCGAGCAATTCGACGCGGTGCTGCTCGATCTCGTGCTGCCCGGCCTCGACGGCATAGGCGTGCTGTCCGCCCTCGCGGCAGGCGGCAACGAGACCCCGGTCGTGGTTCAGGTGACCCCGGCCGGCCTCGATGCGGCCGGCGGCGCCATCCGCGCCGGCGCGCGCGATTTCGTCGTGAAGCCCGCCGGCGCGCTGCGCCTGGAGGTGGCACTCGGCAATGCAGTAGCCCTCGCGCGGGCTGCTTCGGGCAGCCGCCCCGCCCCGCTACGGGCTCCCACGCCCGTCGCTCAGGACAATGTGATCGCCTTCCCCTCGGCCGCGACTCAGGCTCGCCCAGAGCGTGGGACGGAAGAGATGATCGGTACCGCGTTTGCCCGGCTCGATGCCTCCGGCCACACCCGCAGACTGGACCAGATCGAGGCCGAAGCCATCCGTTTCGCTTGCCATCTCTATGGCGGGCGGATGGCCGAGGTGGCGCGCCGTCTCGGCATCGGCCGCTCGACGCTCTACCGCAAGCTCGCCGAGCTGGGCGAGACAGAGGTAGAGACCAACCATCAGATGGAACCGTCGGCGGCACAATTTGTTGCAGCCGAGTGACAAGACACCACAAACCCGGCATTCGCCCAAGCTTGTGAGTTGATTGAAGCCTCCCGGCACGGCACCAACACAGCGGGTGGAGGCGAGGAGAGCACAATGGGTATCGCGCAGCGTGAGGTTAGCGTCGCGGGCACGTTGTGCCGGCTGATGAGCGCTGGCCTGGTGGGCCTCTCCCTCGGCGTCGCCCCGGCCGCCGCAGCAACGGGCGACATTCCCGTCACCGCCAATGCCGGCATGGGCACTGGGGATATGGGCCCAAGCGATGCCGCCCCCTCCGGCGCCCGCGCGACCGGTGGTATCGACGGCGCCGGCAATGCCGCGGTTCCGCTCACTACGCCCCTGCCCCCGGCGGCCGCTGCCCCGGCGCCCGCGCCCCGTGCCGCCGCTCCCGCCTCCGTTGCGAGCCCCGTTCGCGGCGGCGTCGATTCGGCTGGCGACAGCCCGGCCCCCGCCCCGGTTCAAACGCCCGCCGCAGCCCAATTCAATCCCGCTCCGGTCGCCCCCGCCCAGCCGGCTCCGGCCCAGGCGGCAACGCCCGCTCCCGTGCCGCAGCCCGTCGTCGCCGCCAGTCCGCTCGCGCCGGTGAGCGAGGCCATTGCCGCGCTCCTCTCCACGCCCGAGAGCATCACCCCTTCCAAGAAGGAGCAGGAGGCGCTCGCGACCTTCTATGGCGCGCGCCAGACCATGCCGGTCTTCGTGACCGACACCGGGCTCGACGCGCGCGGCAAGGCCGTGATCGCGCGCCTCGACGCCGCCGGCGAGGACGGTCTCGATCCCGCCGACTATCAGGTGCCCCTGCCGAAGAAGGGCGCCACCGCCGCCGATCTCGCCCGCACGGAGCTGAAGATCGCCGTCGCCGCCATGACCTATGCGCGCCATGCGCAGTCCGGCCGCTTCGATCCCGGCCGCATCTCTTCGCTGGTCACCCCGGTGCGCGACATCCCGGACCCGACCGCCACCCTGACCAAGATCGCCTATGCCCCCGACGCCAACGCCGCCCTCGCCGCCTTCAACCCGCCCCACCCGGGCTACAAGGCGCTGAAGGCGCAGCTCGCCAAGGCGAACGGAAGCGCGCCCACCATCCCCGCCATTCCGCCCGGCCCGCAGGTGAAGCCCGGCGCCAGCGACCCGCGCATGCCCACCCTGCGCGCCCGCCTCGGCATCGTCGGCAAGCCGGGCGATGATCTCGTCTACGATCCGGCGCTGGTGGAGGCGGTGAAGGCCTTCCAGGAAGCTTCGAAGATCAAGCCGACCGGCATCATCGGCCCGGCGACCCTCGCCGCCCTCAATGTGGGCGCCACCAGCTCCAGCGGCAGCCTGCGCAACGACGTCATCGCCAACATGGAGCGCTGGCGCTGGCTGCCGCGCGACCTCGGCGAAAAGTTCGTGATGGTCAACATCCCCGAGTTCATGGTGCGGATCTATCAGGACGGCCGGGTGATCCACGAGACCCGCGTGGTGGTGGGCAAGCCGGAGACGCCGACCCCGCTGCTCACCCGCGAAATGCAGTACATCGTGGTGAATCCGGCCTGGAACATCCCGCCGAGCATCGCCCGCAACGAGATGATGCCGCTGCTGCGCAGCGACCCCAGCGCCCTCGCCCGTCGCGGCATCCAGGTGGTGCGCAACGGCTCGGGCGGCTACTCGTTCCGCCAGGACCCGGGCGAGCGGAATGCCCTCGGCCGCATCAAGTTCATGTTCCCCAACGACCACTCGGTCTATCTGCACGACACGCCGTCCAAGGCGCTGTTCCAGAACGACCGCCGCGCCTACAGCCACGGCTGCGTGCGCGTTTACGAGCCGCTGAAGTTCGGCGAAGTCATCTTCAACGCCGGCCTGCCGGGCGACAACTGGACCGAGCAGCGCATCTCGAAGATGTTCGGGGGCTCGGAGCGCTACATCAACCTGAAGCAGCGTTTCCCGGTCCACATCGTCTATTTCAACGCCTTCGTGGATGGGGCCGGCCGCCTCGTGATGCGCGAGGATCTTTACGGCATCAATGCCGCGACCAAGACCTACCTGGGCCTCGACGGCAAGCAGCGAATCGCCGACAGCGCGACGCCCAAGACGGCGCCCCGCGCCCGTTGATCCCTGATCGATCGCGAAGGCCCGCTCCGGCGGGCCTTCTTTTTTATCAATAGCTTAGCTGCCTACCGCCATCTACACCGCGACAACCTGCCGCGATTCCGGCAGGAAAGTCAGCACTACTGCCCCTTGCCTGATGCATGGAGGCCACAGCCCGACGCAACGTCTGGCACGTTTTCGCCATACTCCGCCGCTACTCACGGGACCGTGACCCGAGGCAAGGCCATCTGCCGCCCTCGGTGAGCTGGGGGAGCCGGGTGTCAACGCACCCTTAACCGAACCCGACAAGACTCCGTCTCCATCGCTTCGCGGCAACACATCGCGAAGTCCTTGAAATCTGAGCCTCGGGTTCGAGACATTGGCCATCCGCACCACGCCTGAAACCGTCCGCCACACGCGCCGCCCCAGCGGCCAGCGCGGCCGGTCCGCCTTTCAGGCGATCCTGCCAGCCCTCGCCATGGCGGGAAGTCTCATCCTCGCCGGCACCACCTCGCTGCAGAATGCGGTAGCCAACGGCGATACCCGCACCATCACCCTGCACCACACCCATTCCGGCGAGAGCGGCAGCTTCACCTTCAAGAAGGACGGCCGCTACGACCAGGCGGTGCTCGCCCAGCTGAATCACTTCCTGCGCGACTGGCGCAACCAGAAGTCGACCCAGATGGACCCCCAGCTGTTCGACATCGTCTGGGAGGTCTACCGGGAGGTGGACGCCAGTGCGCCGATCCAGATCGTCTCGTCCTACCGCTCGCCGGAGACCAACTCCATGCTGCGCGCCCGCTCCAGCGGCGTGGCGAAATTCTCCCAGCACATGCTGGGCAAGGCGATGGACTTCTACATTCCGGGCGTGAACCTCACCGACCTGCGCGTCGCCGGCCTGCGGCTCCAGCGCGGCGGCGTCGGCTTCTACCCCACCTCCGGTTCGCCCTTCGTCCACATGGACACCGGCAACGTGCGCCACTGGCCGCGCATGACCCACGACCAGCTCGCCCGCGTCTTCCCCGATGGCAAGACGGTGCATGTGCCCACCGACGGGCGTCCGCTGGCGAAATATGACGTGGCGCTGGCCGAGATCCAGGCGCGCGGTTCCAAGCCCGGCGTGGGCGTCGCAAGCGCCGGCAAGGGCAAGAACTTCTTCGCCAGCCTGTTCGGCAAGAAGGATGCGGACGACGACGAGGGCGGCGAGGCCCCGACCGCCGCCTCCTCCACGGTCGCGTCCGCCGAAGAGACGGCCAGCCGCGAGACGCCGGCTTCCGCGCCCGCCCGCGCGGTGCGGACCGCGTCCGCCACCATGCCCATTCCCCCGACCCGGCCAGCCGAAATCGTCGCCGGCGCCATGGTCAGCGCGCAGGCGACGCGCAACGGCTTCCTCGCGCCGCTGCCCCTGCCCCGCCCGGCGGAGGCCGACCGCAACACCCGCACCGCCAGCCTCACCTCGGCGCCCGTGCCGCTGCCCTCGGTCATCACCCGCGGCACCGAAGGGGAGACCGGGCCGGTTCTCGGCTACGCCGCCGCCGGCTCCATGATGGATCAGCGCATGCCGCTGACGGGCGGCTTCATGGCCGGCGCGCACGGACATCCGGCTGCCGTCGCAACGGCGCCAGTGACCGCGACAAGCGCTCCGGCGAGCGCACGCCCGCGCACCAAGCTTTCCGAAATCGCCTTCGGGCGGCTGTTCCTGTCGCCGAGCCTCTCCAACGAGCTGTATCTGCGCGTGCCGGAGATGCGGCAGCTGGCGACTTTCATGGCGCCGCCGCGTGAAGTGGTGGCGACGGCCTTCTCGCGGGACGGCTCGTTCGGCCTGAAGGCCCGCTTCGCCGGCACCGCCGTGGCGGACCTGCCGACTTACGTGTTCCGTGCGCCCCAGGTGGCCTACAACAGCCAGCGCATGTGATCCGCGCGGGCGGTCCCTCCGCCCGCTGCCGTCTCAGACGAAGATGCCCAGCGCCTGCATATAGAGATCGACGATGGCCTCGTGCTCCTTGCGCTCGTCGACGTCTTCCTTGCGGATTTTCAGGATGGTGCGCAGCGCCTTGACGTCGAAGCCGTTGGCCTTGGCTTCGGCGAACACGTCCTTGATGTCGTCGGCAATGGCCTTCTTCTCCTCCTCGAGGCGCTCGATGCGCTCGATGAAGGACTTGAGCTGTTCCTTGGCAAAGCCCGCGGGGGAATCTGAAGCGTCTTCCGCCACCTGGACGGTCTCCTTGGGTTCCGCCGCGCGTCCGTCGAGGCCATGCCGGGCCGGCGCGCGGGTCAAAGGGTGGAGCCTTGATGGCTCCGGAGGGAAAGCTGATAGAGGCGGGCGGAAAGCCGCGCGTCAAGGATGCGTCCCCGCTTTCCACCCCGCCGGTGATCCACAACCGGCCCGGGACCCGCGGCGGGACAGGTTTTCGTGAGCAAAAACCCCTCCTTTACCCTGGCGTTCGGTACCTTGATGCTGACGCTCGGGGCGCTGGCCATGGGCGCCTCGGTGCTGTTCGTCCGCCTCGCGGATGTGGGGCCGTTCGCCAGCGCCTTCTGGCGGGTGGCGCTCGCCTTGCCACCGCTGGCGCTCTGGGCGGCTCTCGCCGAGGGGACACGCGCCTTCCGGCCCGACCGGCTGTCGCTGCTCGCCGGCGCCTTCTTCGCCGGGGACCTCTTCTTCTGGCACCTTGCCATCCTTGGCACGACCGTCGCCAACGCCACGGTGCTCGCCACCACGTCGCCCCTGTGGATCACCGCCTTCGCCGTGCTGGTGCTGCGGCAGAAGGTGTCCCGTGCCGGCCTCCTCGGGCTTGGCCTGTGCATCGCCGGGGCGCTGGCACTGGTGGGGCGCTCGTGGCAGTTCGATCCGCAGCATCTGCCGGGGGACGCCGCAGGGCTGGCGACAGCGGTATTCTTCGCCGGCTATTTCCTCGCCGTCAGCCGGGCCCGCGCCTCACGCGGAGCGGCGGCCATCACCCTCGTCTCCACTGCCACCACCGCGCTGATCCTGCTGGCAGTCGCCCTCATTGCAGAGCCGACCCTGTGGCCCGCCAGCGCTGGCGGTCTTGCGGCGCTGGTGGCGCTGGCCCTCGTCTCGCAGGTGGGCGGACAGGGCCTGATGGCTGTGGGCCTTGCCTCCGTGCCACCGGCGTTCGGCGCGCTGGTCTTCTTTCTGGAGGTGGCGTCCGCCGCCGCGCTCGGCGCCATGCTCCTGGATGAGCCCATTACCGGGCTTCAGACGGCGGGTGGCGCGCTGATCCTCGCCGGCATCGTGGTGGCCCGTCCGCGCCCACGTCCGGCACGCACGGGAGAGGCCGGGAAGGACCATTCCGCCACCGGCTACCGGGAGGGCAGGCATTGACGCCCCGGTCCCCACGGGGCACACAACACACCATCATGCCCTTCGCCGCCACGCCCCTCCGCTTCGACGGCATGCCCGAACCCTGCGCGGCGCTTGCGCCGGCCCGACGGGTGAATTCCGCGCCACGGAGCCTTGCGCTCGCGCTCAGCGCCGCATTCGCGCTTGGGCTGGGCATCAGCCTCATCCCCACGCCCGCTGCCGCCGAATTCCGGCTGTGCAACCGCACCCAGAGCCGTGTCGGTATCGCCCTCGGCTACAAGGACGGCGACGCCTGGGCCACCGAAGGCTGGTGGAACGTCGCGGCCAACAGCTGCGAGACGCTGCTGCGCGGCGACCTCGCGGCGCGCTTCTATTACCTCTATGCCGTGGATTACGACCAGGGCGGGGAGTGGGCCGGCAAGGCCTACATGTGCACCCGGGAAAAGGAATTCACCATCAAGGGCGCCGAGGACTGCCTCGCCCGCGGCTTCGACCGCACCGGCTTCTTCGAGGTGGACACCCAGGAGCAGAAGTCCTGGACGGTGCAGCTCACGGAATCGAGCCAGAGCAAGCCAAGTCCGGCCGCCGCTCCGCTGCCACCCCCCCGCGCGAAGCCCTGAAGCAGATCAGATTCCCCGGCCTTCGACCTTGATGGTGAGCTGGCTCTCCAGCTCGCCCGCCCCATCGAGATGCGGATTGACGGCGAGCGCCTGCCGTACGGCCTGCAGCGCCCGCTTGTCGTCGCCGAGGTCCCGCATGATCAAGGCCAGGCCGTAGAGCATGGCGAAATGGCGCGGCTCGCGCGCCAGCACCTCCCGGATGTCCGCAAGGGCCGCGCCATAGTCGTCGCGCATGTAGAAGATCGTCGCCCGGCGGCTGAGCGCGCCGATATAGTCGGGCTCGATCTCGATCACCTCGTCCAGCAGCTGCACGGCAAGGTCCGTCTCCTTCGCCTCGGCTGCCGCCGCCGCGCGGGCCATGAGGAGATCGGCGCTGGGACTTCCGGAATCGCCGAAGATCTGGTCGAGCCGGTCGGCGATCATCTTGGCGCTGCGATCGTCGGGGGCGACCTTCAGGGCAGCGAACAGGCCTTCCACCTGGGTCCGCTTGTCCCTCGGCAGGCGCGGACGCGCCGGGGCGGAATCGGACGGACCGGCGGACGGAGGGCCGGGCTGCGGCATGGCCTTGTCGCCGCGCAATTGCTGCGCCTGCGCGAGACCGCCGGAGATCACCACCGTCAGCACGGCGGCAAGCAAGAGACACGGCGCACGCAGAGTGCGGTCGGCAAGGCGGAGAGGCATCGCGCGGAAGATCATCGGCGAAGTGTCCGCCGCGACGCACGCGCCGTCAACAACTGCGCCGGCCACAGGGGAGTCCCGGGCCGGCGCAGCAGATCACGTTTGCTCAAGATCGAAGGACCGGACCGGAAGTCCAGCCTGAGCGCTCAGCCCTGACGAGCCTTGTAGCGCTTCTGGGTCTTGTTGATGATGTAGACGCGGCCCTTGCGGCGCACGAGACGGTTCTCGCGGTGGCGGCCGAGCAGCGACTTCAGGGAATTGCGGATCTTCATGACAAACTCGCTCGTGTCGAAGTTCGGAGCCGACCGCGGCGCGCTTGCCGCGCGGCCTATCGACACCGGGAATTGGATCGGAGCCGGCGTGATAAGGGGCCGGGACCCGGATGTCAATGCAAGCAGCCGATTCCCGCGCCGCGCCCTCACGCGCGATGGTAGGGATGCCCGGCGAGGATGGTGACAGCCCGATAGATCTGCTCCGCCAGCATGACCCGCACCAGCTGGTGGGGAAACGTGGCCGTGCCATAGGCGATCATCAGGGACGCCCGCGCCCGCACTTCTTCCCCGAGCCCGTCCGCACCGCCGATGACGAAGGCGAGGGCGGAGAGCCCGCCGTCCCGGTCGGACGCGATGCGGCGGGCGAAGTCCTCGCTGGAGAAATTGCGCCCGCGCGGATCGAGCACCACGAGTCCAGCCCCCGCAGGCAGCGCCGCGAGAAGCGCCGCCGCTTCCTCGGCCATGCGGTCCTCGGCGCGGCGGGCGGCGGATTCGGCGATCTCGATCATGTCGCACGGGCCGAGGCCCAAGGGCCGGCCGGCGGGGCGGATGCGATCCACGTAGCGGGTCACGAGCTCCCGCTCGGCGCCGGCTTTCAGCCGGCCGACACAGGCGAGGACGAGGCGCACGTCGTCTACAGGCCCGCCTGAACCGGAAACGCCATCAGGAGCGGGGCGTCCCGGACCACATCTTCTCGATATTGTAGAAGGTGCGGACCTCGGGCTGGAAGACGTGGACGATCACGTCGTTCGCATCGATGAGCACCCAGTCGCAGGCCGGCTGGCCTTCCACGCGCACGTGCTTGATCCCCGCCGCCTTGAGCGCCTCGATGAGGTGCTCGGCGATGGCGCCCACGTGCCGCTGCGAGCGGCCGGAGGCAATCACCATGTAGTCGGCGATGGAGGTCTTGCCGCGCAGGTCGATGGAGACGATGTCCTCGGACTTGTCGTCATCCAGCCGGGCTTGGATGAGGGCGAGAATTTCCGCAGCGTCGGGAAGCGCCTCGGAAACCTTGGCGTCTGAAACCGTGGCGGGCGGTGTCATCTCAGCGGCCGCCTGAAGTGCCATCGTGGACAGGGGTCCAAATCCTCTCGCTCAAGGCGACGGTCCAAACCGTCGCACCACCTCAGAATGCCTGCAAATCAATGAATTTTCAAGACGTATGGCGGACGGCCTCGATCTCGTGCCCTCCCTGCCCCCCGCGTGCGGCCCGGATTCCCGTTGAGGAGAGGGGAGATTTCAGCCCGTGGAGGAACACCCAGGCGGGTGGCGCGCAGTCCGCCAGGAGGCGGGCCTCATGCTCGCCGAGACGATAGCGTGCCAGCGCCTGCGCGGCCGGCGATGCGGTCGCGGCAAGGCTTTGCCCCATGCGGTCCACCACCGCGATGGGCACGAGGTCGGCGATGCCGCGCCAGTGCTGCCAGCGGTCGAAATGGGCGAGATTGTCCGCCCCCATGATCCAGACGAAGCGCACGCCCGGCAGCCGCCGCACGAGATAGGCCAGCGTCTCGTAGGTGTAGCGGGTGCCGATGCCGGCCTCGAAGCCGGTGACGTCGATGCGCGGATGGCGCGCCACCGCGCGGGCGATGGCGATGCGCTCCTCCAGTGGCGGCAGGGCGCGGTTGTCCTTCAGGGGGTTGCCCGGCGTCACCAGCCACCACACCCGGTCGAGGCCGAGCCGGCGCAAAGCGAGGAGGCTCGCCGCGCGGTGGGCGGCATGGGCGGGGTTGAAGCTGCCGCCGAACAGCCCGACGCGCAGCCCCTGCGTGACGAAGGGCAGGCGCCGCGCGGCACGCGGCGTCACAAGCTCCACGGCAGGGCCGGACGACATCACGGACGGGTCTGTCCCGACCCGTGGATGCGGTATTTGAAGGAGGTGAGCTGCTCGGCCCCCACCGGCCCGCGCGCATGCATCCGCCCGGTGGCGATGCCGATCTCCGCGCCGAAACCGAACTCGCCGCCATCGGCGAACTGGGTGGAGGCGTTGTGCAGCACGATGGCGCTGTCCACCTCGGCGAGGAAACGGTCGGCCGCCGCCGCATCCTCGGTGACGATGGAATCGGTGTGATGGGAGCCGTGCGCCTCGATATGGGCGATGGCGTCGCCCACCCCATCCACCACCTTGGCGGCGATGATGGCGTCGAGATATTCGGTGTCCCAATCCTCGGCCGTTGCCGGCTTCACGCGCGCATCCACCGCCTGCACATCGGCATCGCCGCGGATCTCGCAGCCGGCGTCGATCAGCATCTCCACCAGCGGCTCGAGGTGCGTTCCAGCCACCGCCCGGTCGATCAGCAGCGTCTCGGCGGCGCCGCAGACGCCGGTGCGGCGCATCTTGGCGTTCAGCACCACGGTCTTGGCCATGTCGAGGTCGGCGGCCTTGTCCACATAGACGTGGTTGATGCCGTCGAGATGGGCGAACACCGGCACCCGCGCATCGCTCTGCACCCGCGCGACGAGGCTCTTGCCGCCACGGGGCACGATCACGTCCACGGTGTTGCCGAGGCCGGCCAGCATGTGGCCCACCGCTGCGCGGTCGGGCACGTTGACGAACTGCACCGCATCCTCGGGCAGGCCGGCGGCGGTGAGCCCGGCGACGAAGGCGCGATGGATGGCGCCGGAGGAATTCAGGCTGTCCGACCCGCCGCGCAGGATCACGGCGTTGCCGGCGCGCAGGCACAGGGCAGCAGCGTCCGCCGTCACGTTCGGCCGGCTCTCGTAGATGACGCCGATGACGCCCAGCGGCGTGCGCACGCGCTCGATGATGAGGCCGTTGGGGCGGGTCCAGCGCTCGGTGACGAGGCCGATGGGATCGGCAAGCTCGGCCACTTGCTCCACGCCCTCGGCCATGGCCTCCACCCGCGCGGCGGTGAGGGTGAGCCGGTCGAGGAAGGAGCCGGTCATGCCTTCCGCCTTCGCCTTGGCCACGTCGATGGCATTGGCCGCGAGGATTTCACCGGCTGCCGCGCGGATCGCTGCGGCCGCGGCCTTGAGCGCCTGCGTCTTCACCTCGGGCGCAGCGAGGGCGAGGCTGCGGGCGGCGGCACGGGCGCGCTTGCCCATGGCCAGCATCACCCCCTCCAGCTCCGCCGGCGGCACGGGCCGGCCCGCAGTGGCGGCGGCATCGGTGCGAAGGGCGGAGGCGGTGGACATGGGATGACTCTCAGAAGCAGGACAGGACGTTCGCCCTCATATGGGGGCGCAGGTTCTCCCTAGCACATTGCCCGCCGGGTGCGACAGGTGGGCGCGGAGGGTCAGAAGTCCTCGGGCGGCTCGTTGGGGTCCCGATCCATGAGCGGAGCGGACGGGGCGTCCTCAGTCACCTGACGGAGATAGGCGAAGGCGAGCGAAACATAGGCGGCGAGAGCGATCGCGCCAATGACAGACATGATGCTGGAGAGGAGGCCGTTGATGAGGGCCGGGATGAACGGCGTGCCGGGCGTCTCGAACGACCGCATCTCCAGGTGAAGCGGCCCGAGGGGCGTGGATTTCGTCTCCGATACGACGTGCATGTCCGTCGCCGAGAATGAGCCGAAGAGGAACTGCACGGGGAGCACCACGACAATGACGACCGCCAGCATGGCGAGCGAAAGGAGCAACGTGCCGCCGACCAGCCGCAGGGTATTTCCGCGCCCCAGACGCCAGACGTCGTTCCATGGCATCGGCTGGCCGATCGACCGGGACGGCAGCCTGAGGCTCAGCCGGGTGACCACACCGATCGCGGCAAGCCAAACGGCAAGCGCGCCGACGAAGACAGCGAATGTCGACCAGCTTCCGATACGCGCCAGGGCGACGACGGCAGTGATCCCGGCAACGGAGAGCATCGCCAGAATGAGAGTTGCCAGAAGCAAGACAAGGGAATCGAACAGGTAGGTGAGGCCGCGAATGCCGAGCGGGCCCATGGTTGCGGCATTGAAGCCGCCTGATCCACGCAGGATTTCGTTATGGGTCAGCAACGCCAGATAGATGAAGGCGAAGCCCTCTATCGCGTTCAGCCCGTAGATCTTCACGAACGCCATCGCAGTGGGCAGTCGTTCGGCCTCGACAACATCCCCCAGCAGGATCAGGCCCACATAGTTCCAGGCCAGCGTTCCAACCGCATAGATCAGCGCCACGATCCAGTGCTTGCGCAGAACCGTCAGTGTCCACCGATAGGTGAATTTGAGCGCCTGGAAGACGGGAAACTTCACGCGCTGGGCCATCACGAGGCGCCTGTGGGAGGCGACGCGGACGACGGACGACGGCGCGCCCCTCGCCCCCGCGATCACAACCGCTATCCCGCCGCACACAACCTGTCGAGGGGTTTCAGCGCCTTACCTAGCGGTATCGCGTTGCGCTGATGACCTTCACTCTACCCCGAGCGCCAGATCGTCCCGGTGCACCATCTCGGAGCGGCCCTTCACCCCCAGCAGCGCCTCGATCTCCGAGGTGGAGTGCCCCATGATGCGGGCGGCGTGGGTGGAATCGTAGGCGACGAGGCCGCGCCCGACTTCAGCGCCGTCGGGACCGCGCAGCACCACGGCGTCGCCGCGGTCGAACTGGCCGTCGATGCGCTTCACGCCGGCCGGCAGCAGGCTCGCTCCACGGCGCAGCGCGGCCACCGCGCCGTCATCGAGATGCAGCGTGCCGCGCGGCTCCAGCGCCCCGGCGATCCAGCTCTTGCGGGCGCGCACGGGATTGGCGGACGTGAGGAACCAGGTGCAGCGCCCGCCCTCCATGATGCGCTTGAGCGGATTCTTCACGTGGCCGGAGGCGATCACCATGTGGGTGCCGGCAGAGGTGGCGATCTTGCCCGCCTCGATCTTGGTACGCATGCCGCCGCGCGACAGCTCGGAGCCGGCATCGCCCGCGATGGCCTCGATCTCGGCACCGATGCGCGGCACCACGGGGATCAGCGTCGCATTGGGGTCCTGCGCCGGAGGGGCGGTGTAGAGGCCGTCGATGTCGGAGAGCAGCACCAGCAGGTCGGCACTGGCCATGGTGGCGACGCGTGCGGCGAGGCGGTCGTTGTCGCCGTAGCGGATCTCGGTGGTGGCGACCGTGTCGTTCTCGTTGATGATCGGCACGGAGCGCAGCTCCATCAGCCGGCCGAGGGTGGAGCGCGCGTTGAGATAGCGGCGACGCTCCTCGGTGTCGCCCAGCGTCAGCAGCACCTGCCCGGCGGTGATGTTGTAATGGCCGAGGATGTCCGCCCAGGTCTTGGAGAGCGCGATCTGCCCCACTGCGGCGGCCGCCTGGCTGTCCTCCAGCTTCAGCGGCCCCGACGGCAGGCCGAGCACGGTGCGCCCCAGTGCAATGGCGCCGGACGATACCACCATCACTTCGCAGCCCTTGGCGTGCAGGGCCGCGATGTCCTCCACCAGCGAGGTCAGCCAGGCGAGGCGCACCCGGCCCTGCGCCCGGTCCACCAGCAGGGCTGAGCCCACCTTGATGACGATGCGGCGGAAATCGGCGAAGGCGGGCGTCTTCGCCTGCGCATCGGAAGACGCTTCGAAGGATGCAGACTCGGGAGAAGCGGTTTCGGGGGAGGACATGGACATGCGAACCGGCAGGGCACTTCAGGCGTGCGGGCGGCGCACGTCGGTGCGGGAGAAGTCATCCCCCTTGAAGAGGAGCGGCACGTCATGCGCCTTGGCCACGGCATAGGCCATCGGGCTGCTGAAGTTCAAGCCCGCCGGCACATGGCGAAACGGAATGGAGACGGGAACCCGGCCTAGGGCCGCCACCCATCCCGCGGCGCCGCCTCTTCCTTTTCGACGCCGCGCGCCTCCTCCACAACCTCGAGAAGCGCCCTCAGCGCCTCCGGCACGCCCTGGCCCGAGGTGGCGGAGAGGAGCAAAGGCTTCTTCTTCGCCGCGCGCTGGAGGCGCTCCTTCTGCTGCTTGAGCAGTTCGGGCGAGAGGGCATCCACCTTGGAGAGAGCGACGATCTCCGGCTTCTCGTCGAGACCGTGGCCATAGGCGGCAAGCTCGGCGCGGACGGTCTTGTAGGCCTTGCCGGCATGCTCGGAGGTGCCGTCCACCAGATGCAGCAGCGCGCGGCAGCGCTCCACATGGCCAAGGAAGCGGTCGCCGATGCCGATGCCCTCGTGGGCGCCCTCGATCAGGCCGGGAATGTCGGCCAGCACGAACTCGCGCCCGTCCACCCGCACGACGCCGAGGCCGGGATGCAGTGTGGTGAAGGGATAATCGGCGATCTTGGGCTTCGCTGCCGTGGTCGCCGCGAGGAAAGTGGACTTGCCGGCATTGGGCAGGCCGACGAGACCGGCGTCGGCAATCAGCTTCAGCCGCAGCCAGATCCACCGCTCCTGACCTTCGAGGCCGGGATTGGCGCGGCGGGGAGCCTGGTTGGTGGAGGTCTTGAACTGGGCGTTGCCGAAGCCGCCATTGCCGCCTTCGAGGAGCTTGATGCGCTGCCCCACCTCGGTCATGTCGGCGAGGATGGTCTCCTCGTCCTCGTCGAGGATCTGGGTACCGGCCGGCACCTTCAGCACCACGTCGGCACCCTTGGCGCCGGTGCATCTGGCGCCCCTGCCGTGGTCGCCCTTCTTGGCCTTGAAATGCTGCTGGTAGCGGTAATCGATCAGCGTGTTGAGACCGTCGACGCACTCGATCCACACGTCACCGCCGCGTCCGCCGTCGCCGCCATCGGGACCGCCGAACTCGATGAACTTCTCGCGCCGGAACGAGACGCACCCTGCCCCGCCGTCTCCGGAGCGCACATAGACCTTGGCCTGATCGAGGAATTTCATGGGTTCGAGGTAGAGGCCGACGGCCCACAAAGCAAGGCCGCCGACGCACGAGGAGGCACGAAACCCGCCATCAGGGCCGCAGATGCAGCCCCGATGCGGCCGGGCCATCCGCCCTTCCCTGCCTCAGCGCGTGCCCCACTGCTGGTTGGAACGGTCTTCACCGCCGCTCTTGCACGGCCAGGCAACCACGCCCGTTCCGGCCCCGCCGAAACGCGGCACATCAAGGCACATATTGTTCTGGCCGATGATTTCGCCGTTCGCGCCGACCCGCCACTGCTGATTGGCGCCGCCGTTGCACGAATAGATGATGACCCGATCCCCGGCGCGCGCCGCACCGCCCGAAATGTCGACACAACGCCTGCCGGCCCGGATCGTCCCGTCACCCATGAAGGTGAAGGACTGATTGTCGCCGCCGTTGCACGGAAAGACGATAATCGACGTGCCATTGGGCTGGTCAAGGCCGCCCTTGACGTCGAGGCAGAGGTTGCTCGCATGGCCCGGCCGCAGTTCGCCCGCACTTGCCCCGCCCACCAGCACACAGCAGAAGGCGGCCGCCGTCATCAGAATTCGCATTGTTTCCCCCCGGAATGAGGTTCCACCCTACCATTACAGCCAAGCTTCGCAACCCCTCCGAGCTTGCAGAGAAAATGGGTTGGGCTCATCCGATCCCCTGTCAGAGCCACCCCGCCCTTTGACCTTTCCCGCGCGCCGGACCAAAAGACGAACATGAGCCCGCGCACCGTCGACGTCCTGCTCCCCCTCGGCCTCGACGCCGCCTATTCCTACCTCCTGCCCGAGGGGATGGAGGTGTCGCCCGGCGACCTCGTTCATGTCCCGCTGGGCACCAAGAGCGTCATCGGCGTGGTCTGGCCGCGCGCGCAGGCCGGTGGCAAGGCGGTGGAGACCGGCAAGCTGAAGGCGGTGAAGGCCAAGCTCGATTACGTTCCGCTGCCGCCTGACCTCATCAGGCTCATCGACTGGATGGCCGACTACACGCTGGCGCCGCGCGGCATGGTGCTGCGCATGGCCCTGCGGCATGGCGAGAGCCCCGGCGCGGCGCGCGAGCGGGTCGGCGTGCGGCTCACCGGCACGGCGCCTACGCGCATGACGGCCGCCCGCGCACGGCTTCTGGATACGCTCGCGGATGGCTTCGTGCGCGGGAAGACCGAAGCGGCGCGGGAGGCCGGCGTGTCGCCCTCCGTGGTGGACGGGCTGGTGGATGACGGAACGCTGGAAGCCGTGGTGCTGCCGCCCGAGCCCGCCGCCTACCCGCCCGATCCCGACCACGCGGTGCCCGAGCTGTCGCAGCCGCAGTCGGAGGCGGCGGCGGCCATGGTCGCGGCGGTGAAGGCGAAGACGTTCGCCGTGCACCTGCTCGACGGCGTCACTGGCTCCGGCAAGACCGAGACCTATTTCGAGGCGGTGGCGGAAGCGATCCGCAGCGGCCGGCAGGCGCTGATCCTGCTGCCGGAAATCGCCCTCACCCAGGCCTTCCTCGACCGCTTCACCGAGCGCTTCGGCGTGAAGCCAGCGGAATGGCACTCGGGCGTCTCCACCCGGCGGCGCGCGAAGGTGCTGAACGAGGTCGCCTCGGGACAGGTGAAGGTGGTGGCGGGGGCGCGCTCCGCCCTCTTCCTGCCGTTCCGCGACCTCGGCCTCATCATCGTCGATGAAGAGCACGACCCGGCCTACAAGCAGGAGGACGGCGTCTGCTACCACGCGCGCGACATGGCGGTGGTGCGGGCACGCCTCGCCTCCGCCCCCATCGTGCTGGCCTCGGCGACGCCCTCCATCGAGACCGAGGTGAATGCCCGGCGCGGGCGCTATCGGCGGCTCGCCCTCCCCGTGCGCTTCGGCGGCGCCAAGGTGCCCGGCCTCTCCCCTATCGATCTGCGCAAGGAAGGCCCGCCGCGCGGCCGCTGGATCGCGCCGCGGCTGGAAGCCGAGATCAACACGACGCTGGAGGCGGGCGAGCAGGCGCTGCTCTTCCTCAACCGCCGGGGCTACGCGCCGCTCACGTTGTGCCGCTCCTGCGGCCACCGGATGCGCTGCCCCTCCTGCACCGCCTGGCTGGTGGAGCACCGCTTTCGCCGCCGCCTCACCTGCCACCATTGCGGCTATCAGGCGCCGGTGCCGGAAAAGTGCCCCGCCTGCGACGCACCGGACAGCCTCGTTCCGGTCGGGCCCGGCGTGGAGCGGCTGCAGGAGGAGGTGCAGACCCTCTTCCCCAATGCCCGTGCCCTCGTCCTCTCCTCGGACCTGCTCGGCGGGGTGGAGCGGATGCGCGCCGAACTCGATGCCGTGGCGAAGGGCGACGTGGATGTGGTGGTGGGCACCCAGCTCGTCGCCAAGGGCCACAATTTCCCCGGCCTCGCGCTGGTCGGCGTGGTGGATGCGGATGTCGGCCTCGGCCATGGCGACCCGCGCGCCGCCGAGCGGACGTTCCAGCTGGTGCATCAGGTGGCCGGGCGCGCCGGGCGCGGCAAGGCGGAGGGGCGTGGCTTCATCCAGACCCACATGCCCGAGCATCCGGTGATGCGCGCGCTCGTGACCGGCGATCGCGACGCCTTTTACGACGTGGAGATCGCCGCCCGCGAGGAGGCGCACCTGCCCCCCTTCGGCCGCATGGCGGCGCTCATCGTCTCCGCCAGCGAGGCCCATGTGGCCGAAGGCCATGCCCGGCGCCTCGCCGCTTCCGCGCCCGTCCTGCCCGACGTGCGCATCCTCGGCCCGGCGGAGGCGCCCCTTGCCCTGCTGCGCGGGCGCCACCGCTGGCGCCTGCTGGTGCGATCGCCGCGCAACTTCGACCTGCCGGCCTATCTCAGGGAATGGCGGGCCGTGGCACCGAAGATCACGGGCAACATCAAGGTGGCCATCGACGTGGACCCCCAGAGCTTCCTGTGAGCAGCGCCATCGACCGCCCCGCCGCCCGGCTCCTTGTGCTCGATGGGGAGGACCGGCTGCTGCTGTTCCGCTTCGCCTATGCCGAGGGCGCGCTGGCCGGAAACGTCTTCTGGGCACCGCCCGGCGGCGGGCTGGAGCCGGGCGAGACCTATGAGGCCGCCGCCTGCCGCGAGCTTCTGGAGGAAACCGGCCTCCGCATTGCCCATCCCGGCCCGGCCGTCGCCCGCCGCGAGGTCTCGTTCACGATGCCGGACGGGCAGCGGGTGCGTTCGCGGGAGTGCTATTTCCTCGTGCGCGCACCGGGCCTCGTGGTCTCGTCCGCCGGCTGGTCGGACGATGAGCGCAAGGCGCTCGTGCATCACGCCTGGTGGACGCGGGATGCGCTGGCCTCTCTCGCGGAGCAGGTGTGGCCGGAAGATATTTTCGTGATGCTCGCAGAGGCCGGCGTCTGGCCCTGATGGTGCGTCGATGCCGGCGCCACTGTCCCGCTTGCTCGCCGCGCGCCGTTGGGCACAATCCGCCGCCATGCTCGCCCTCGCCGAATCAGCGGACCTCTCCCTCGCGCGGATCGACCTCCGCGGTGCGGAGCTTGAGCTTGACCCGTCCGGTGCCCTGCTCTGGCCGGACGAGCGGCTGATGGTGGTGGCGGACCTGCACCTGGAGAAGGGTTCCGCCTTCGCCCGGCGCGGCCAGATGCTGCCGCCCTACGACACCCTGGACACGTTGAAGCGCCTCTCGGCCGTGGTTGCCCTGCACCAGCCGCGCATGGTGATCGCGCTGGGCGACAGCCTGCACGACCGCTGGGCCGGCGAGCGCATGGCCAACCCGCTCCGCGACGAGATCCGCCGCATCCAGACCGGCCGCACCTTCATCTGGATCGCCGGCAACCACGATCCCCTGCCCCACGACCTCGGCGGCGAGGGCACCGCCATGCTCGCCCTTGGCCCCCTGCTCTTCCGCCATGAGCCGGAGGAGGGGCCGGCACCGGGCGAGGTGTGCGGCCATCTGCATCCGGCAGCGCGGGTGGTGACACGCGGACGGGGCGTGCGGCGGCGCTGCTTCGTCACCGATGGCAGCCGGATGATCCTGCCGGCGTTCGGCGCCTATGCCGGCGGCCTCAGCGTCGCCGATCCCGCCATCGCACGGCTGTTCCCGGCGCGACGCTTCACCGCCCACCTGCTGGGGGCCGGACGCACCTACGGAATGCCGTCGTCCGCCTGCCTCTGAAATAAGAACGCTCAGCGCCGGCGGCGGATGCGGACATAGAGCGCGCCCTCGCCGCCATGGCGGCGTCCGGCGGATTCGAACCCCACCACCACCGCCCGCAGGTCCGGCTCGGCCAGCCACAGCGGCACCGCCCGCTTGAGCACGCCCCGGCCCTCGCCGAAGGCCGGCCCCGAACTCATCAGGCGCTCGGGATCGCCCTTGCCGGTGATGACCAGCACCAGCGCATGGCCGCTCGCCTGTGCCTCCATGAGGAACAGGCGCAGGCGGCGATGGGCGGCCGCCTGGGTGAGGCCGTGCAGGTCGAGGCGCGCATCCACCTCAGCCCCGCGGGTGAGGCGGCGGCGGGTCTTCGGCTCCAGCGCAGCCAGAGGCGGGGGCGGCGGGGACGTGGGGGCGACGACCTTGGGCGGGGTTCCGGCCTTGGCTTTCGCTTTCGCCTTCGACTCGGGCGTCGGCGCGACGACGGGGGGCGGCTCGGGGGCGGGGACCAGAGGCGGCGCGACAACGGGCTTCTCAGGCCGCAGGCGCTTCACCGAGCGCACCACATGGTCCCACAGCGCGCGCTCTTCCGCGTCAAGTATCCGGCGCCGGCCCCGGCGGCTCATGGCGTGCCTCCGGAGTCCACCTTGGCGAAGCGCGGCACCAGCATGGTGAACTTGCCCGAATGCCGGATGCGGCCCGCTACCGCGCCCGCTGCATCGCCCGCACCGAAGAACACGTCCGCCCGCGCCGGCCCGACGATGGCCGACCCCGTGTCCTGCGCGATCATCAGCCGACGGAACGGCTCGGCCGTGCCGGGAGCGGAGAGCGGCAGGTCGGCCTCCACGAAGATGGGCGTGCCGTAGGTGTGGAGCTTGCGATCCACCGCCAGCGAGCGCCCCGCCGTGAGCGAAACGCCCTGCGCGCCCATGGCACCCGCATCGGCACCAAGCGTCAGGGCCTTGAAGAAGGTGAAGGTCGGGTTCTCCCGCCGCAAGGCGCGGCCCGCCGCGGGATCAGCCTCCATGAAGGCGCGGATGCGCGCCATGGACATCTCTTCCCGCGGCACCAGCCCCCGCTGGACCAGGAGACGCCCAACCGCCACATAGGGCTGGCCGTTGAAGCCGTCATAACCCAGCCGAAGAATCCGGCCATCCGGGAGGCGCACGCGGGCGGAGCCCTGGATCTGCATGAAGAACAGATCAACGGGATCCTTGAGCCAGACAATCTCCAGCCCGCGTCCCGCCAAGGCGCCATCCTCGATGGCGGCGCGATCGTGATACGGCACGAGGGCGTCGCCCTCCCGCCGGAAGGCGGAGCCGGAATTGGGCGTGGCACCGGGCCCGGTCATGACGAGATCACCGGGACGTCCATAGACTGGAACATCGAAGCCGTTGCCGGGCTGGAGCGCGCCCTCCACCTCCGGCTCGTAATAGCCGGTATAGTAGCCCCCTGAACCGCCGTCCGGGATCACCCGCCACGCGCGGAAATTGGCCTCGAAGAACAGGCGGGCGAGAAGGGGCGACGGTGCGTCCGGACCAAGCCGCGCGGCCGCGGCGCAGGCGTGGCGCAGTCCCTGCCGGAGCGTTGGCGCGGAGGCCGGCCCCACATCTTTCGGCGGCGACTTCAAAGCCGCACAGCTGACGCGGAAGGTGGCGAAAGCCGCGGCGTGGTCGTCGGCGATCCAGCCGTCGAGGTCCGTGAAGGCGACGGGCTCGAGCCGCGCGCCGGCCACGACGGGAACGATGGGCTGGAGCGACATGGCCGGTGCTGGGATGGGTCGGGAGGCCGGGGCGGCGACGCAGGATGAGGTGGCCGCGAAGAGCGCCACCACCATCCCGGTGAGGCTCGCGCATCGTGCGGCAACGCCAGGAGCGAAGCGCCGCACGCCGGCTGTGACGGCGCGCGCCTGTGCCATGGGCTACTGGGCGGCTTCCGTCGCCACCAGCTTCCAGTTGGGGTCCCGCGTGCCGAGATCGCGGGCAAAAGTCCACACGTCGGTCACATCGGCCACCGTGTCCGGGCTGCCATCCACCACCGAGCCGTCCGGGCCGCGGGTGACGGAAATGAGCTTCGACACAAACCGAACGGTCAGCTGCGCATTGGTCCCGCGCACGGTGACGTCTTGCAGGTCCGCCGATTCGATGGAGACGAAGCGCGATTCCATCGTCTCCTTGCGGCTCTCGCGGTCGGCAATGGCGGAGACGAAGCCGTCATAGACGTCCTTGGCGAGCAGATCCTTGAGCTGGCGACGGTCCCCCGTGGCGAAGGCGGTGACGATCATCTCGTAGGCTGCGCGGGCGCCGGTCAGGAAGTGCTTGGCGTCGAAGTCCGGCTCGATACGGGCGATCTCGTCGAGTGCGGTGGCGGTGGCAGATCCTTCCGCCGCAACACCCTCCCAGCGGAAGGCCGGCGCCTCGACCTCGGCCGGGCCTGCGGCGCCGGGCGGCGGTCCGTTGCGCTCGGGCAGCGTCACCACCTTGCCCTCGGGGGCCGGCTGCGGCGGACGTGCGGTATCGCGGGAATAGGGATCATAAGGCGGGCGCTCACGCCCCGTCCTCTGCCCCAGAACGCTGCGCAGCCGGACGAAGATGAAGACCGCAAGGGCCAGGAAGATGATCGTATAGATGTCCAGCACTGCGCTTCGCCATGCCTCTCGGGCGCGCCGATCTTCGGCCCGCCGGGTTGCCTCGACCGGTTGCGCGCGCCCCGCCGCGTGCGCTTCCTGCCCATCAGCTTATGTACGTCGAAGCTGACGTATCGCCAGCCCCTGCGCCTCAGAAGCTCACATTTTCCAAGGAAGCTTAAGCCACCGGGGCCGCATGCGCCACCTCCAGCCGGCAGGATCGCGGAGGCTGTCATCGCGTTGACCTCGAGGAGGCACTGACCTACAGTTATTCAAAACGATTAGATTTCGGCCAGAGAAGCCGAATGCCAGGGAGAGAGACACCATGCGCCGGTTTATGATGGCGGGGCTTGCCCTCGCAGCGTCGGCTTTTGCCGCCATTGCACCGAACGCTGCGACAGCGGCTTACCCCGATCGCCCCATCACGCTCATCGTGCCGTGGAACGCCGGGGGCGGAACCGACGCGGTCGCGCGCATCGTCGCCTCGCTTCTTGAGAAGGATCTGGGTCAGCCCATCGCGGTGGTGAATCGCACCGGCGGGCAGGGCGTGGTGGGTCATCAGGCCATCGCCGATGCGGCACCGGACGGCTACACCATCGGCATCATCACCGTCGAAATCGGGATGATGCACTGGCAGGGCCTGACCCAGCTCACCGGCGCCTCCTACACCCCCCTCGCCCTCATGAACGAGGACCCCGCCGGCGTACAGGTGCGTACGGACGCCACCTACAAGACGCTCGACGACCTGATCGCCGACATCAAGGCCAACCCCGGCAAGTTCAAGGCGTCCGGCACCGGTCAGGGCGGCATCTGGCACCTTGCCCTCGCCGGAATGCTGTCCTCGCTCAAGCTCGATCCGAAGAGCGTGCCGTGGGTGCCCTCCAACGGCGCGGCGCCCGGCCTGCAGGACCTCGTGGCGGGCGGCGTGCAGGTCGTCACCTGCTCCATCCCCGAGGCGCGCTCGCTCATCGACGCCAAGCGCGTGAAGAGCCTCGCCATCATGGCGAGCGAGCGCTCCAAGCTGATGCCCGATATTCCCACCCTGAAGGAAGCCACCGGCAGCAGCTGGACCATCGGCGCATGGCGCGGCTTCGCCGCCCCCAAGGGCCTCGACAAGGCGGCCTCGGACAAGCTCCAGGCGGCCCTCAAGAAGGTCTATGACAGCAAGGAATATCAGGACTTCCTCACCAATCGCGGGTTCGGCGGGCGCTATGCGGACGGCCCCGGCTTCGCCGAGTTCATGGCCAAGGCGGATGCCTCCCTCGGCGCCGTCATGAAGGAAGTCGGTCTCGCCAAATAGCGACGGCTCCTGAACGCGGCGGCCCTCGCCGCCGCTTCCTCCCCGCGACGCCGGAGCCGCATCATGCGCTTCAGTGACCTGATCCTCGGCCTGCTGCTGCTCGCGGGGGCTGCCGTCTTGTTCTCGGCCGCATCCGGGCTGCCACCCATACCGGGGCAGGCTTACGGCGCGGATGTCTTCCCCGTTCTGACAGCCGCAGGCCTTGCCGCCTGCGGCTTCATCCTGACGGTGGGCTCGGTTCGCGCGGGGCCATTTCCGCTCGCGCAGACCACATGGGTGCGCACGCCCGGCGCCAGCTTCAGGGCAGCGGCGACGATCGCCCTTGTCCTCGCCTATATCGTGCTGACACCGCTCATCGGCTTCGTCGCCACGGCGACCGTGGTCCTGACCGGCCTTTTTCTCGTGGTGCGGGTGCCGGTGGCGCAGGCGATCGGAATTGCGCTGGCGACGGCCCTCTTCACCTACCTCTCCTTCAACATGTTCCTGCGCGTCCCGCTGCCGCGCGGCCTCGTGGAAGGCTTCCTGCCATGAATGCCGTGCTCGCCGGCCTCGACCTCGTCCTGCGCTGGGACGTGATGCTCACCATCCTCGTCGCGTCGGCCTTCGGCCTCGTGGTCGGCGCCATACCGGGCCTGACGGCGACGATGGCCATCGCCCTCCTCGTCCCGATCACCTTCTTCATGGACCCCATCCCCGCCGTGGGCGCCATGATCTCCTGCTCGGCCATGGCGATCTTCGCCGGCGACATCCCGGCAACGCTCATGCGCATGCCCGGCACGCCGGCCTCGGCCGCCTATTCCGACGAGTGCTACGCCATGACCCGCAAGGGCGAGGCGGAAGTCGCGCTCGGTGCCAACGTGCTGTTCTCGGCGCTGGGCGGCCTGTTCGGCACGGCCATCCTCATCGTCTCCGCGCCGCTGCTCGCGGAGATCGCGCTGGGCTTCTCCTCGTTCGAATATTTCTGGCTGGCGCTGATGGGGCTCGCCTGCGCCATCTTCATCGGCTCGGGCTCCCCGGTGAAGGGGCTGGTGTCGCTTTTCCTCGGGCTGTTCGTGTCGCAGATCGGCATCGACAATCCGGCCGGCGTGCCGCGCTTCACCTTCGGCAATTCCAACCTGCTCGGCGGCGTGGACTTCATCCCGGCCATGATCGGCCTGTTCGCCATGTCGGAGGTGATCCGCACCATGGCGGCCGGCGCGCCCGACTGGTCGGTGCGCCAGACCTCGCTCGGGAATCCGCTGAAGGGCTGGGGCCACCTCATAGTGAAATACTGGCCGCAGCAGATCCGCGGCAACATCACGGGCACCGCCATCGGCATCCTGCCCGGCGCCGGCGCGGACATCGCCGCCTGGGTGTCCTACGCCATGAGCCGGAAGTTCTCGAAGACACCGGAAAAGTTCGGCACCGGCCATGTGGAAGGCATCATCGAGAGCACGTCCGCCAACAATGCGGCCCTCGCCGGCGCCTGGGTGCCGGCGCTGGTGTTCGGAATTCCGGGCGACAGCATCACCGCCATCGTCATCGGGGTGCTCTATCTCAAGGGGCTCAATCCCGGTCCGACCCTGTTCCTGAACAACCCGGAATCCATCTACGCGGTCTTCATCATCTTCATCATCGCCAACCTCGCGATGATCCCCCTCGGCCTCGCCGCGCTGAAGGCGGGAACCGCCCTCCTGCGTTTCCCGCGGCGCATTCTCATCCCGCTCATCCTGCTGTTCTGCATCGTCGGCGCCTATGCGGTGAACAACTCGGCCTATGGCGTGGTGCTGATGCTGGTGTTCGGCGTGCTCGGCTTCCTCATGGAAGAGCACGACATTCCCATTGCCCCATGCGTGCTGGGCATCGTGCTCGGCAAGATGCTGGAGGAGAGCTTCGTCACCTCCATGATCAAGGCGGACGGCAACCTCCTCGCCTTCTTCGAGCGACCCATCGCGGGCGGGCTCGGCGTGCTGACGCTGCTGATCTTCTGCCTGCCCATCTGGGGCGCGCTGAAGCGACGGCGCGCGGCCGCGACCTGAGGCATCGGGGAACCGCATCGGCTCCGCCGGGCTTGAGGTCCTGCCGGCAAAGGCGAAGCCGGCACGCTTGCGTCGCGGCCACGCTTGGCGCAGTAGAAGCTCTCCATCATCGGACTCTCCAATGGCTCCCACAGTCCTGCTTGCGGATATCGGCGGTACAACCACCCGGGTCGCCCGGGCCGGTGCCGACGGCATCCCGTTCGATGTCCGGCTCGAAGCCAACGATTCCTATGCCTCGCTCGAGGATCTGCTGGGCACCTACCTCGCGTCCGTGAGCGGGGAGGCCCCGAGCTGCGGGGCACTGGCGGTTGCCGGCCCCATCGACGGCGACGACGTGCGGCTGACCAACCGCAACTGGCGCTTCTCGACGGAGAAGCTCGCGGCCGATCTCTCCTTTCGCCGGCTCTCGGTGCTCAACGATTTCGAGGCGTTCGCCCACGGGCTGCCGCTGCTCACCCGCGACGATTTGCTGGAGGTGGGCACCGGCCGTGCGGTCGCCGGCGCGCCCATGCTACTGTCCGGTCCTGGAACCGGGCTCGGCACCGCCCTCATCCTGCCGCGCGAGGCCGGCTACGAGGTGCTGGCCAGCGAGGCCGGGCATATGCGCCTCGGCGCCGTGACGACCGACGAGGCCCGCATCGTCGCCCATCTGGTGCGCGACCTTGGCCCGGTGTCGGTGGAGCACGTGCTCTCCGGTCCCGGACTGGTGCGCCTGCACCGCATCCTCTCCGGCGAAAGCCTGTCCTCCCACGCCATCATCAAGGCGGCGCTGGACGGTCAGCGGCAGGAAAAGGAAAGCTGCCACATCTTCCTGCGGCTGCTCGGCCGGGTGCTGGGCGACCTCGCGCTCGCCGTGGATGCCAAGGGTGGCGTCTATGTGGGCGGCGGCGTGGGCCGGGCCATGGCGCATCTTTTCGCCGAGAGTCCGTTCCGCACCGCGTTCGAGGAGCACCCGCCCTATCACGACCGTCTCGCGCAGATCCCCATCCATGTGGTGATGCACGCGACCCCCGGCCTCGTGGGCATCGGCGAGATCGGCCGCCGCCTGCTGGTGGAGTGCTGACCCAATCGGTCAGGCTGCGGCGCGGGCCTCCCGGCCGCAGAAGGCGGCGATCAGGCCGGCAAGCTCCCGCGAGGCGGAGCACGCATTGCTCGTAGCCCGAAGCGCGAGTTCCGTCGGCGGGATGGCCGGCCAGAGGTCGGATGTGGGCAATTCCCGGAGCTTCGGGTTGAGCGCGAGATCGCTCAGGACCGTCACCCCCAACCCGCCCGCAAGCGCCGCCTCGATACCGATCAGGCTCGGGCATTCATAGGCCACGCGCCAGGAACGACCGGCCTTTTCCAGGGCGTGGACGGCCCGGTTGCGGTAAAGGCAGCCCTGCCGGAAAGCCGCGAGGCTCACCACCGCCTCGTCCGGCTCGAAGCCCGCCCCGCAGACCCACACCAGCCGCTCCGGCCAGGCCTCCACCGCGGGGCCGGCCCCCGGCTCGCGCTTCAGCAGCACCACGTCCAGCTCGCCGCGGGCGAAGCCGGCATCGAGATCGCAGCTCAGCCCGCACTCCACCGCGAGACGCACCGCGGGCCGGCTCCGCGCGAACTCGGCCACCACGGAGGTCAGGGCCGCAAGGGCGAAATCGTCCGGAATGCCAAGCCGCACCACCCGCGCAGGGGCAACACCCGACAGGGCCGCGCGAGCCTCCGCACCAAGCGCGAGGATGCGCCGGGCATAGCCGAGCAGACGCTCGCCTTCGGCCGTGAGGCTGACGCCACGGGCATCGCGGTTCAAAAGCTGGTGGCCGAGTTGATCCTCCAGCCGCCGCACCTGCTGGCTCACGGTGGATTGGGTGCGATGGACACGCTCTCCCGCGCGGGTGAAGCCGCCTGCATCCACCACGCTGACGAACGCCTTGAGAAGATCCATGTCCAACATGGCTGCACCTGATATTTGAATTTCCACTATCCAACATCAAATCATTCAATTTTTCAATGTCGCCTGAGCGTGCTTCTCTGCGGTTCAGGAGATGTCATGACCGCCACGCCCCTTCCCCTCGTCGCCTCGCGCCGGACAGACGCGCTGCTGCCCGTCTTCATCGCAGCGTTCTGCATCATCTGGAGCTCGGCCTTTGCGGTCGCCAAGGTGGCGCTGGCGGACTGCCCGCCTTTGCTGCTCCTGTCCGGGCGCTTCCTTGCGGCCGGGCTGCTTGTGCTCGTCGGCTGCGTGCTGTTCCTGCCCGCCTCCCATTTCCGCCGCCTGGACCTGCGCGATATCGCGGCGCTCGCGGCGATGGGCATCCTCAACAACGCGGTCTATCTGGGCCTGAGCTATGTGGGCATGACCCATGTGTCGGCGGGCTTCACGGCCGTCCTCGTCTCCGCCAACCCGCTGCTGACGGCGCTCGGCGCGGCGGTGCTGCTGGGGGAGCGGCTGACGGGGCGCAAGCTGCTCGGGCTCGTCCTCGGCATGATTGGAGTGGCCATCGTGGTGCGCTCGCGCATCGTCTCCGGCCACGAGGACCCGCTGGGCACCGCTTATGTGGTCGGCGCTTTGCTGGCGCTCACGGCGGCAACGCTCATGTTCAAGAAGGTGCGCACCTCTGCGTCCCTGTTCGTCGGCAGCGGCATCCAGTCCCTAGCCGGCGGGCTCGCGCTGCTGCCGGTGGCGCTGTGGCGGGAGGACGTGGCGTCCATCCACCCGACCCTGTCGCTCGGTCTCTCCTTCGCCTGGCTGACGCTGGCGGGCTCGGTCGGCGCCTTCAGCCTGTGGTTCTTCATCCTCGGCCGCACCAGCGCCACCCGCGCGAGCGCCCTGCACTTCCTGATGCCGCCGCTCGGGCTGATGTTCGGATGGCTGCTGCTGGGCGAACCGGTGCCGCCGCTCGACCTCGTCGGCATCGTGCCGATCGCCCTCGGCATCCGCCTCGTGACGACAACGCCATCGGCTCAGAAACGGTAATAGGCGGCGAGCACCACGCCGTTCTCCTGCGGCGCGTTGCGGGCGAAAACGGTGCTGACCACGGACAATTGCACGGTGACGGCCGCCGAGAGATCGTAGGCCGCACCGAACTGCAACTTGTAATACTCGTAGGAGTCGCCGAAGTACGGCCCCGTGCCCGCCCCCTCCGAGATCACGTTGAACGACTGGGCAAGCAGCTGCCAGCGCTCCGCGACGCGCCAGCCCAGCGTGACGTCGAGATGCAGTTCGTCCGGCGGCGGACCGAAGCGCATGCGCTGGGCCAGCTGGACATCGAGGAAGGCCGCTTTTCCGAACATGGTGAAAGACAAGCCGTAGAGCAGACGGAGGTCGATCTCGGGGTCTTCGTACCCCACCGCTGCAGCACTCTGGGAATTGCCCGTGCCCGGAAAGCGGCCCACAACCTGCGCCGAGACTACGCTCGCCTCATCCCGCCACAAGCGCATGCGCGCGCCCACATCCTGATAGCCCGGCCCGGTATAGGACGAGGGCGACGGCTCGCCGAACGAGACATAGAGGAATTGCGGCGCCGCGATCAGCGTCAGCCAGTCGGTCGCGCCATACTCGAAGACGAGAGTGACCTCCACCTTGTCGTAGGGCCGGCTGGCGTAGAGATCGTAGGACGGGCCGAACTCGGTCGCGGAATAGGCCGCCGAGCTTTGCAGGATCACCTGCCCGTGCCCCTCCTCCTGCGTCCAAGCGCCAGCGCGCGCCGGCGCGGGAACGGCAAGGAGGATCAAGGCGATGAGCACGGGGCCGAACCCGGACCAATCGCAAGCCGATTTGCCGAAGTGGATTTTTCCGCGCGCCAGTCCGCCGGCGGCAAGACATGCCCACCCGGCCTTGATCCGGTGCTTGAGATAATCCCCCATCCGCATGCCCTGACCCCATGCGGGTTGAAACTATACCTTAACGCCGCGTAAGGGCACGCCTGACGTAAAGTGACCTTGCGTAAATTTCATCCAGCCTTGTCTTGCCGCCCCAACGCGAACCCACCATATTGACGGCGAACGTACAGGCGCGGCCCCGGCCGGTCTTGGACGTTTGAGATTTCTTCAAGGGGAACGACGATGTCCGATTATGATCGCAACGTCGCCGGGCGTTTCAACCCGTCGGTGGCACGCTCGCAGGCCGCGATCGACCAGGGGCTGCGCACGTACATGCTCAGCGTGTACAACTATATGGCGCTCGGCCTCGCCATCACGGGTGCTGCTGCGCTCGGCATCTACATGCTGTCGGTGACGACCGATCCCGCGTCCGCCGCGGGCCGGATCGCGGGCGGCATCATGCTGACGCAGTTCGGCTACGCGCTGTTCGTGAGCCCGCTGAAGTGGGTGGTGATGCTGGCCCCGCTCGCGGCGGTCTTCTTCCTGAGCTTCCGCATCGAGCGCATGAGCGTATCGGCCGCCCAGCTGACCTTCTGGGTCTATGCGGCGCTGGTGGGCATCTCGCTCTCGACGATCTTCCTCGTGTACACCCACGAGAGCGTCGTGCGGGTGTTCTTCATCACCGCGGCCTCGTTCGGTGCGCTGAGCCTCTACGGCTACACCACGAAGCGTGACCTCTCCGGCATGGGCTCCTTCCTGATGATGGGCCTGTTCGGCATCATCATCGCCTCGCTGGTGAACATCTTCCTCGGCTCGACGATGCTTCAGTTCATCGTGTCCGTGGTCGGCGTGCTGGTTTTCGCGGGCCTCACCGCCTACGACACGCAGCGCATCAAGGAAATGTACTTCGCTGGCGACGACGTCGCCGTCGCGGGGAAGAAGGCCATCATGGGCGCGCTCGCGCTCTACCTGGACTTCATCAACATGTTCATGATGCTGCTGCAGCTTTTCGGCAACCGCAACAACTGATGCGACGCCCCCTTGGGGGAGCTCGCCCGAAACAGGAAGGCCCCGGCATTGCCGGGGCCTTTTTCTTGCGCGCGACGATCGGACGACGGGTCAGCCGCGGCCGATGAAGGGCATCTTGGTGGCCATCACCGTCATGAACTGCACGTTGGCGTCCAGCGGCAGGCTCGCCATGTAGACCACCGCGCTCGCCACATGCGCGACATCCATCACCGGCTCCACCTTGATGGAGAGGTCCGCCTGGGGCACGCCCGCCTTCATCTTCTGCGCCATGGGCGTGTCGGCATTGCCGATATCGATCTGGCCACAGGCGATGTCATAGGCGCGCCCGTCCAGCGACGTGGACTTGGTGAGCCCGGTGATGGCGTGCTTCGTGGAAGTGTAGGGCGCCGAGAACGGCCGGGGTGCCGTCGCCGAGATGGAGCCGTTGTTGATGATCCGCCCGCCGCGCGGCTCCTGCGCCTTCATCACCCGGAACGCCTCCTGAGTGCACAGGAAGGGGCCGGTGAGGTTCGTGGAGACCACCTGCTGCCACTGGGCGAAGGTGAGATCCTCCAGCGGGATCGCCGGGGCGCCGGTGCCGGCGTTGTTGAACAGAAGGTCGAGGCGCCCGAACGTCTCGACGGTCTCCGCGAACAGGGCGCGCACGGCATCCGGATCGGTCACATCGGTCGGGACGGCAAGGCTCGGCGCGTCACCGAGAGCCGCCACGGTCTCTTCCAGAGCATCCAGCCTGCGTCCGGCGAGGGCCACCGCATAGCCCGCTTCGGCCAACCCCACGGCCACCGCCCGACCGACACCCGAGCCGGCTCCGGTCACGATGGCGACCTTTCGTCCTGCCTTGCTCATTTGCTTCCTCCCGCCTTTTTGCCGGGCGGTTCTAAATCGTTTCGAAGCTCGTCGACAAGGCAGATCGGATGGTGGGCGCGCCAATCTCAGTCCGGCGCGCGGGCGGCGAGGGCCTCGAAATCGATGTAATGGCCCGCGCGGTCGCGCTTGGAGGCGAGATAGCGGACATTTTCCGCCGTCGGGCGACCGAGCACCCGCTGGTCGGCAACCACCTCCAGCCCGGCCGCGTTCAGCGCCTCGATCTTCTGCGGGTTGTTGGTGAACACCCGAACCGCGGACACGCCGAGCTGGCGGAGCATGGCGGCGGCGAAATCGAACCGGCGCTGATCGAGGTCGAAACCGAGCGCGGCGTCCGCATCGTAGGTGTCAAAGCCCTGGGCCTGCAGGGCATAGGCGCGCATCTTGTTGGAGATGCCGTTGCCGCGGCCCTCCTGGTCCAGATAGAGCAGGATGCCGCCCTCGCCCTGCGCCATCCGTCGCACCGTGTCGCGCAGCTGATCTCCACAATCGCACTTCAGCGAGCCGAAGAGATCGCCGGTCAGGCACGCGGAATGCAGCCGCACCGCCACCGCCCGCGACAGGTCCGGACGGCCGACGATGATCGCCACCTGGTCGCGCAGTCCATCGCCACCGCGAAAGACGACGAACTCGGTTTCCGGAGCGCCTTCGAGCGGCACTGGCGCGCGCCCGACAATTGTTAGCCGCGCAACCTCTGCGGCCCGGAAGGCCATGATGTCGTGCGCCTCCACCGTCACCAGACCGGCAGCCATACCCTCCGGTACCGAGCAGACCACCGCCGCCGGCAGCACCAAAGCGAGCGCGAGCAATTCCAGGGCAGCGACTTGAGCAGGCGTCGCCGGGGCGACCGGCGCATCGAGCCGCGTCTCGGGCTTGAGCGCCAGACTTGTCACTCGGGCGATATCGAGATGCGGAAGGGCAACCGCGCCCGCCTGGGCACGAGGCGATCCCAACCGATTCAGCCGCGGGGCCGCCAGCACGAGGCTGGCATCAGCGGCGCCAGCGCCCTCGAGCACTCCGGCCATCGTCGCGTCAAACGCCTCCGCAGCCACGACCACCAAACGGACGTCACCCGCCGCGATCACAACGGCGCGAGCGGACCGGACCTCGGCAATGGCGCGCTCCACGGAAAGCCGCCCCGCGTCCGGCGCAAACCCAAGACCTTCAACGATGGACGCCATTTTGACCTCTCACAGCGGGAAACGCGACCAGCCGACGGCGCGAACGATCTGTCGTATCGGCAGGAGCGTAACAAACGGCATGATGACGCGTTCCTGATCGAACTGTCTGCTTACGCCGGGCGAGGACCGATGGATGACACGACCCTGCGGCTCCGGTCGCACAAGCGAGTGAGTGGATATCCGGTGCAGGACCAGGAAGCGGCGGTAAATCCGCGCCCCCACGTCATCGCCCAGCTCGGCCAATCGCTGGACGGGCGCATCGCCACCACCTCAGGCGAGTCGAAATACATCAACGGCCCCCATGCCCTCGACCACCTGCACGCGTTGCGGGCGTCCGTTGACGCTGTGGTGGTGGGGGTGGGAACGGTCTGCGCGGACGATCCGCTGCTGACGGTGCGCCGCATCGCCGGCGTGAGTCCGGCGCGGGTGGTGATCGATCCGTCGGGCCGGGTCGATCCAAATGCGCGCTGTTTCGCCGAGGATGGCGTGCGCCGGCTCGTGGTTCGGCGGCGGAGTGTCTACGCTCCGCTTCCCGCGGGGGTGGACCTGGTGGAGATGGACGACGGTCCCGCGTTCGATCCGTGCGCGATCCTCGAGTCACTCGTGCAGCAGGGATTCAGGCGCATCCTCGTGGAGGGAGGTCCCACTACCCTCTCAGCCTTCCTCGAAGCCGACCTCGTGGACCAGCTTCACGTTTTCGTGTCCCCGGTCATCCTGGGAGCCGGCCGCATCGGCTTGTCCCGCAAGGCATGCGACACTCTGGCTCACGCGCTGCGCCCGAAGGCGCAGGTGCATGTATTCGCCGATGGCGACGTCCTGTTCCGGTGCGATCTGCGGGAGAGCGCCCGCGGTGCCGGTCCGCGGGACGCGCCTTCGCCAGTGGAGGCCAATCCCCCCGATGAACAGCACGTCTCATCACGAGCCCTACGCGCCGCCGGCTAGGCGTATCCACTGGATCATGGCGGTCCTGGTGATCCTCGTGATCCCGCTGGGATTTGCCATGATGAACATGGATTCCGGCCCCACGCAGGACCGGCTGTTTGATCTCCACCGCTCCATCGGCTTCACCATCCTCTGCCTCGCGGTGATCCGCGTGCTGATTCGCATCCTCAATCCGCCTCCAGCCCCGCCCGAGGGCATGCCGAAGGCGCTCTGGATCGTCGCCAATACGGTGCATTACGCGCTCTATGTGCTGATCTTCGTCATGCCCATGCTCGGGTGGCTGGCCTCCAACGCCTTCGGCAGCGCGGTGAGCATCTTCGGGCTGTTCACGCTGCCCAACATCATTGCCAAGAACGACGCCCTCGCCGATCTCTTCGGCGACTGGCACGCGCGGCTCGGCTTCGTCATGACCGCGCTGGTGATCATGCACGCGGGGGCGGGCCTTTGGCATGGCGTCATCCTGCGCGACGGCGTGCTCTCGCGCATGTGGCCGGGCCTGTCGCGCTGATCGAGGAGCTGAGGCGCCGCGTTCCGTTAACGATTGGCGATCCCAAAAAACCGTTCGGTTTCCGGCCGCTGTTTCCGTTGACATGCCGGCGAAGCACTCCTACCTCTTTAGGTAGCCGGCCGGTTTGCAATGCATGAGACGGTCCCTCGCGGGACCGTTCATAGGGGATCAAATCGCATGGCCCTACGCGTGTCCGGAAAGAATCTCGACGTCGGCGAAGCTCTTCGCCAGCGTTTGACCGAGCGGGTCTCGGAAGTCCTCGAAAAATACTTCGACGGTGGATGGTCAGGGCACGTGACCGTCACGAGGGACGGCTCCGGCTACCGCTCCGAATGCATGCTTCATCTTGATTCGGGCGTGAACCTTCAGGCGCACGGCAATGCGCAGGATCCGAATGCCTGCGCCGACGTGGCGGTCGAGAAGATCGAGAAGCGCCTCCGCCGCTACAAGCAGCGCCTCAAGGATCGTCACGGGCATGGCAACGGCAATGGTGTCGATCATGCCGCCCAGAGCTACATCCTCAGCGCCGCGCCCGAAACCGAGACCGAGGAAGAACTCGTCGGCTGGAGCCCGACCGTGGTGGCGGAGCAGGTGACGCGCCTGCGCACGCTCTCGGTGGCGGATGCCGTCGTGGAGCTCGACATCACCGGTGCTCCCGTCGTCGTCTTCCGCCACGCCGGCCATGGCCGGGTCAGCGTCGTCTACCGCCGGCCCGACGGCCACGTGGGGTGGATCGACCCGGGCGCCGAGGAATTGCACTAGACCACGCGCGGGGGGCCTGCTTGCAGGCTCCCCGATGCGCGCCAAAGATCTTGGAAGTCGAGCCCGGGCGGGAACGGTGCCCTCTCGGGTCATGGCAATGCCGGGGGGCAGATGCTGAAAGCCGTGCCGGAGCCTTGCCAAGCGGGCGGGCCGGGACGCTTCGGAACAGCGCCGACCCGCACCAACGAATCTCTGCGCATACCGCCCCGGCTTGAGCCGGAGGCTGGTTAACGCTAGATGGAGGCCGCATGAAGACCTCCGGGAGGGACAACCCTCCCGCGTTTTGAATGGGGACGGAGCAATGCATCGGCGCTTTGGGGGCGCCGCCGCCTTTGATCCGTTCCTTGCGCCCGCCGCTTTACCGAGCCTCGGCCGCTCGCCCCAGGGACCTGATCGATGCCGCTCGCCGACCTCCTTGCCCCGGACGCAGTGTTTCCGATGCTGCGGGCGAGCAGCAAGAAACAGGCCCTGCAGGAACTCTCCCACCATGCAGCCCTGCTGATGGGCCGCGATCAGCGGGACATCTTCGATACGCTGCTGCAGCGCGAGCGCCTGGGCTCGACCGGCGTCGGCAACGGCATCGCCATTCCGCACGGCAAGCTCCCCGGTCTCACCAAGCTGTTCGGCCTGTTCGCGCGGCTGGAGAAGCCCATCGATTTCGAATCGCTGGACGGCGCGCCGGTGGATCTCGTGTTCCTGCTTCTGGCCCCTGAAGCCGCCGGCGCGGATCACCTCAAGGCGTTGGCACGGGTTGCCCGAATGCTGCGAGACCCCGATGTTGTGGAAAAGCTCCGGGCCACGCGCGATGCCGGCGCGATGCACGCACTGCTCACCGCCACCTCGGCCTCAAACGCCGCCTGAGCGCGAGCGGCAACAAAAAGCCGGGCCGTTGCCGACCCGGCGGGAAAATTCAGAACCTTTGCCCGTTGACCGGCCTTCCTGCCGTCAATGCACGCTGACGGTCACCAGCTCGTGCTGCATGGCATTGGCCAGCGCGGCCTCGCGGCTGTCGGTCAGCATGATGGGCGTGCCATCGGCTGCGTGCAGCGTGAACAACGTCATGCCGGGCGCGATCTCCGGCGCCTGCGGGAACAGGGACGGCACGTCCTCCGACTTGATGCTGCGCACGTAGGCGATTTCGCCGCCGCCCAGGACAGCCAGAGCCTCCGGGGTGATGTCCGACAGGACTTCGTGTTCGGTATCGTGGGTCATCAATCTACTCCTCTACTCCTGGCAAATCCGGCACCTCTCCCCTTCAGGAGCGGGAGACGATGTCGATTCGCTTGGCGTGGCGGGCCGGCTCGGGGCGAACCAGATCCACGGACAGGAGGCCGTGCTTCAATTCGGCACCCAGCACATTCATGCCTTCAGCGAGCACGAAGGTGCGCTGGAACTGCCGGGCGGCGATCCCCCGGTGCAGGAAAGTCCGGCCCTGTCCATCCTCGACCTGACGGCCCCGAATGGTCAGCTCCTTCTCCTCCAGCACGACCTCAAGCTGCTCCGCCGTGAAGCCCGCCACCGCCAGGGTGATCCTGAGGCGCAGCGGCTCACCGGCGGCTTCGATCCTCTCCACATTGTAGGGAGGATACCCGTCCGCGCTCTTGGCCACCCGGTCGAGCGCCCGCTCGACCTCGTCGAACCCCAGAAGAAAGGGGGACGACAGGGAAGACATCCGCGACATCAGCCAAAGTCCTCGTCAAGCGACTTTGCATTGCCGGGCATGCACCTATCCGGCCATGCCCGCCGGGACCCTCTCGGCATCCCGACAAGGGTGCATATGGGGGGCACCCCATCCCCCCGCAAGGCTCGATGCCGCGGGCGGACTCAGGCGGCGCGGCGCGGACCCACGGTCTGGCGCGGGGCGAAGCTGTCGGCGTCGGCCGCATGCCACTCGGCGGCATAGGGTGTCTCGTCCGGCGCATCCAGAAGGGAACCCGCCTCAAGGAAGGTGTAGATGCGGTCGAGCGCCTTGACCTCGATGGGGCTGACCCGGTGCCAGACGTGATGGGGCAAGAGGTCGCCGGGATGCTCCAGCCCCGCCGCCGCGATCAGTTCCGCCAGCGCGTGCACCGTATGCCGGTGGAAGCTCGCCACCCGCTCCGCCTTCTCGTCCACGACGAGGCCGCGTTGCAGGTGAGGATCGTTGGTGGTGACGCCCGTCGGGCAGGTGCCGGTATGGCAGCGCATGGACATGACGCAGCCGAGCGAGAACATGAAGGCGCGGGCCGCGTTGCACCAGTCGGCACCGATGGCCATGTTCGCCGCCATGGAGAAGCCGGATGTGACCTTGCCTGAGGCGGCGAGGCGCACATTCTGCCGGAGCCCGGTGCCCACCAGTGCGTTGCGCATCAGAATGAGCCCTTCGCGCAGCGGCATGCCCAGATGGTCCGCGAGCTCGTGCGGCGCGGCGCCGGTGCCGCCCTCCGCCCCGTCCACCACGACGAAATCGGGCTGGATGCCCGTCTTCACCATGGCCTTGGCGAGGGCGAACACCTCGCTGGGATGGCCGACGCAGAGCTTGATGCCCACCGGCTTGCCGCCGGACAGCTCCCGCAATTGCGCGACGAATTCCATCATCTGCGCCGGCGTCGAAAAGGCGGAATGACGCGACGGCGAGATGCAGTCCTCGCCCAGCGGGATTCCCCGGATCTCGGCGATCTCCGGCGTCACCTTGGCGGCCGGCAGCACGCCGCCGTGACCCGGCTTGGCGCCTTGGGAGAGCTTGATCTCCACCATCTTCACCTGGGGGTCGGTCGCGCGCTCGGCGAAGCGCTCGGGCGAGAAGGTGCCATCGCGGTTGCGGGCGCCGAAATAGCCGGAGCCCAGCTCCCACACGATGTCGCCGCCGTGGATGCGGTGATAGGGCGACAGTCCGCCCTCGCCCGTGTCGTGATAGCAGCCGGCGGTCTTCGCCCCGAGGTTCAGCGCCTCGATGGCGTTGCGTCCCAGCGAGCCGAAGCTCATGGCGGAGACATTGAGAACTGAAGCGGAATAAGGCTTTGCGCAGGCGCTGCCGCCCACCGTCACCCGGAACGGCTCGTGCGCCACCGGCGCGGGGGCGAGGGAGTGGGTCATCCACTCATACTCGGCCGCATAGGTGTCGAGCTCGGTGCCGAAGGGCTGGCGGTCTTCCTCGTTCTTGGCCCGGGCGTAGATGATGGACCGGTCTTCACGGTTGTAGGGTCGCTCGGACTGGTCGTCCTCCATCAGATACTGCCGGAGATAGGGGCGCATCGCCTCGAAGATCCAGCGCACCGAGCCGATCACCGGGTAGTTGCGCAGGAGCGAGTGCTCGGACTGTGTGACGTCGAAAATCCCAACCAGAACAAGGGGAAAGAGCACGCAGAAGACGATGAGCCACGCCTGGTGGGAAGTGAAGGAGAGCAGGAGGCTGACGAGCGCGATCACCGTCACGGCGATGAACACGCTCCACCGCCGCAGCAACCCGCGGGCGCTGGAGGACATGAACAGGCCATCCGCACCGCCTTCGGGCTGGGGGGCGGACTTGTATTCGGGCTTGGTGGCGACGGGCATGGGCAGTCTCCTTCGCCGCCAAGCTAGTCGATTTGGCGCCGGAGGGGAGCACCGGCGCGATAAAAAAGACGCGTCGAATCAAAGGCATGAATGTGCGGTGCGGCATTGGCGATCCACCGCCCGCCGCACTGCACGCGTCTCAGGCCGGGGCGTCGGCGTGGCTGGCGAAGCTGTCGGCGAGGGCGCGCAGGCGCACGATCTGGTCAGGCAACTCGCGCCAGTAGCGGCGGTTCAGCTCCAGATTGACGATGGTGCCGGCCGGGAAGGCGCAGCGGCGGGCGACGAGGTCCCAGTCGATGCCGCCCCAGCCCAGCGGCAGGTGCAGGTCGCCCTCGCCGAGGCCGGCCCGCTCGGCATCGTCGATGGCCCAGCTTTCCTGAGGCCTGCCAAAGCTTTCGTGGACATGGACATGGCGGGCATAGGGGGCCAGAGCGGCGATTTCGGCGGCGAAATCCACCCGGGCGTCGGTGGACCGCAGGAGGGCGTGGCTCACGTCCAGGGTGGCGCGGACGTGGGGATGATCGATGGCGTCCAGCTCTCCGGCGAGGCGCGAGGGCAGCGCCGTCTCGCGCATGGTCTCGTAGCGGAAGATGTTTTCCACGCAAAGGGTTACACCTGCCACGCCGGCCTTGTCGCCGGCCTTGAGCAAGGCGTTGCGCTGCCGCTCATAGGCCATCGCCACATCATCGTCCCCCCGGACGCAGCCGGAGTGGAGGACGAGGTGGGGGGCGGAAAGTGAGCCGGCTATGGCGATCATGGCGTCCAGGAAGGCCTCGTGACGGGGGAGGCGCTCCTTCGGGGACATGAGATTGATGGCGAGCGGCCCGTGCACGGTATAGCCGAAGGGGCGGTCGCGGGTGGCGGCGACGAGCCGATCGAGGCGGTCCTGCAGCACCCGGCCGTCCACCACCAGCGTCCAGGCGAAGACGGGAAGCTCAACGAAATCAACGCCCAAGCGCTCGGCCTCATCGAGGGCGGCGGGCAGGTCGTCGAAGTCCGGCGACGTGGTTCGGATGGAATATCCGATGCCCCGGATGGCGGGAAAAGGCGTGCGCGCGTCCATGGGCGATGCTCCCTCGGGGATTTTTCGCCTCAGGCTAGCGAAGAGAAATGAGACGCCTGTGACAGCCGGCCGGCTGATCGAACTGTACAGAAGAATCGGCGGGGTTCAGCATCGATTCAGGTGGGGTATCGGTGCCATCAGGCACTGTCAGTCCCGAACACCCCCTCAGATACCACCATTCTCGTCAAGCGCGATCGCGCGTCCGTCCTCTTCCTCCGTGGCGAAGATGGTGGCGAGGAAGGCATCGAGCCAGCTCACCACCGCGCCGTCGTGCAGGGCCCATCCGGCGAGATGGGCCTCCCCTGGCTGGGCGCCCTTCCGGCTGAAGCGGTGGGCGCCGCGCTCGATCCAGGTCACCATCATCTCCCGCGTCACCTCGGGATGGAACTGGACGCCCCAGGCGGCCCCCGCCCGGAAGGCCTGGTTGGGGAAGACGGTGCCGGTGGCGAGCAGCTCGGCACCGGCGGGCACGTCGAAGCCCTCGGTGTGCCAGTGATAGACATGGCCCGGCCACGGCATCAGCGCGGCGCCGGCCGCGGTGGCACGGAGCGGGTAATAGCCCATCTCGCAGATGCCCTCGGCGTGGGGCGCCACCTGTCCGCCCAGCGCCCGGGCGAGGATCTGCGCGCCGAGGCAGATGCCGAGGGTGGGGAGGTCCGCGGCCAGCGCCCGCTCCATCAGCCGGGTCTCGGCGCGGATGAAGTCGCTGTCGTCATTGGCGCTCATGGGGCCGCCGAACACGAGGAGGCCGGCGTGGTTCGCGAACGTGTCCGGCAGGGGATCGCCCAGCGCCGGACGGCGCACGTCCAGCGCGAACCCGCGCGCCTTCAGGCGCTCGCCCACGCGGCCGGGCGTGGAGCGCTCCTGATGGAGCACCACCAGCAGGGTGCGCGGGTCGTCTTCCGGTGCGGCCACGACGCGCCCCCTCAGGCCGGCGTGTCGCCGCCTTCGGTCTCCTCGCGCACCTCGCGGCGGATGCGGATGCGGTCGCGGGAGCCGACGTTCAGAAGCTCGGCGGCGCGCCAGACGAGATTGTCCTCGAACTCGGAGAGGCCGCCGTCCGCATAGGCCACCTCGAACATCATCTCGACGATGCGCAGGCGGCCTTCCTCGTCCAGCGCCCGGTTGAGCACGCTGGTGAAGGCGTAGAGGTCCACCGCCTCGGCGTCCTTGGCGATGGCCAGCTCCACCAGCTGCTCGGTCTCGACCTCGTCGAGGGCGAAGCGGCCGGCGAGGATGGTCTTGAGCACCGCCCGCTCTTCCGGCGTCACCGCCCCGTCGATGGACATGACATGCACCAGCAGCGCCGCGGCGGCGAGGCGATAGTCGGTCTCGTCGAAGGCGGCGGCCTCGCGGTGGCCTCCGGTGATGTCGGAGATGAAGTCGGAGAGGGTGCGGAACATGCCTCTGGGTCCTGGGGCTCGGGCTCCTTTCGCCTGTGCCATGACGGCTGCGGCGGTGCAAGGGAGGAAGAAGGACCCGACCCGGAGGCCGCCCCTCAAGAGCCCGGAAACAGCTCCACGTGTGTCTCCGCGGTCCGGCCGAAATAGAGGGCACGGCGGCCGGGGAAGGAGACGATGTAGCCGGCGCAGCCGGCCGCCGCCGCCGTCTCGCAGAAGCCGCGATAGGTGTAGCCCGGCACCTGCTGCTGCGCCTCGCGGATCGCGGCCTTAAGGCGAGCGGTGTCGAAGGCGGGCGCGATGGCCGTCGCGACACGGTGGGCGGGCAGCTCCAGGCTGTCGCCGTCGGGCCGATAATAGGTCGCGGTGGCGCGGCGCAGATCCACCACGTAGCTCTCGAAGCCGGCGGCGATGAGCGCGCCCACGATCTCCGGAAAGATCATGGTGTCGCCCTCGGCGGCGGCAAGGCAGGCGCGGGCAACGGCCTTCTGGTCGTCGGTCATGGCTTCGCCCCAGGGCTCACTCGGCGGGAACAGCCGTCATGCTGCCGTGCCCGGCGGCCTGCCGCAACAGGCGCTCCGGCGTTTCCCGCTCCGCCGCCGTCGCGCCGGAGCCGTGGTCCGCTGAAGCCTATTCCGCCGGGGTCTTATTCCGCCGGCGTTTTGGACGCCGCCGCGCGGGCCTTGGCCTCGGCCTTCTCGGCCGCCGCCTGCTCCTTGCCGGCGATGCGCAGGCTCAGTTCGCGGGCGCCGAGCAGGGTCAGGGCGAAGGCGAAGGGCACGATGTAGTAGAACAGCCGGAACACCAGCAGCGCGCCCAGAAGCTCGGCCTTGTCGAACTGCGGCAGGGCGACGAGGAGCGCCGCATCGAACACCCCGAGCCCGCCCGGCGCGTGGCTGGCGAAGCCCAGCAGGGTGGCGGTGACGAAGATGACCGACAGGCTGATGGGGTCGATATAGGGCGACGCCGGCATCAGCATGTACATGGCGGCGGCGCACAGGCTGAGGTCGAGGATGCCGATGCCCACCTGCAGCAGCGTGGTGCGGCCGCGCGGCAGCGTGACGAACCAGGTGGAGCGGCCGATGGTGCGCGGCGCCAGCGACACCCAGGTGATGTAGGCCACCAGCGCGCTCAGGGCCGCGACGCCGATGAGCCGGTTGATGAAGGGCGGCAGCTGGTCCACGGCGGTGGCCGCCTCGGGGTGCAGCGTGATGCCGAGGCCGAGCACGGCGATGTTGCCGAGCCAGAAGGTGAGGCCGGCCACGAAGCAGATCTTCGCCACATCGATGGCGCCGAGCCCCCAGGCCGAATAGATGCGGTAGCGCACCGAGCCGCCGGTGAAGACGGTGAAGCCCACATTGTGCCCCACCGAATAGGAGCAGAAGCCGCACAGCGCCGCGATGCGATAGGGCACGTGGTCCTTGCCGATGGTGCGCAGGGCGAACCAGTCGTAGAAGGTGAGCGTCAGATAGGCACCGGCCACCAGGAAGAAGGCGATGGCGACGTCGCGCGGGTTCTTCTCGCGCAGGGCGTCGAGCACATCCGACCACTTGAGGTTGTGCAGCATCCGGTAGAGCACGGTCGCCGCGAAGGCGATCACGATCAGGCTCAGGATGAAGCCGAGGCCGTGCAGACCCACCCGCTCCTTGAAGAACGTCGATACTCTCACCGCCAGAGTGCGCGTACCCATATCGTCACCGTTCCCCCCGCCCGCGACGACCTCGGACGCCCCTGTTGTAGTTTGCTCCCCTGCCCTATGGGGAGCCTTTTTTTGCGGAGCATCGTTCGAAGCCAGGCCGTCTTGCGGTTCGTGATACACTGTAAGCCCTGCCTAAGGCTGGGATCGGACTGGCCGCCGGTGCCGGAGCGGATGCTCAGAGCTTCACCGGATAGCCGATCTCCACCGTCCGGGCACGCGGCAGGCCGAACCGGTCCACCGAACGCTCGGCATTGCGCGCGAGGAACGCGAAGACGTGGGCGACCACGTCCCTCAGCTTGATGACCTCGTCAGGCGGGATGATCCGCTCGTGGCCGATCACGTAGATCGCCGCGTCCGGATCGATGCCCCGCGCGCTCAGCGCCGGACCCAGCACAGACGGCACGTCGATCTGCTGCATGTAGCCGAAGCGCAGATCGACCCGCACGAACCCCTCATTGAGGGTGGTCACCTTGACCCGGTCTTCCACCGACACCCTGGGGCGGGCGGCGATCCAGACCGAGACGATAACCGCCTTCTCGAACCGGACCTTCAGCAGGTCTGCCATCCGGGAAAGCGCCACGGGCGTCATCGCACCTGCACGAGACAGAAAGATGGCAGTGCGCGGCGCCTCCACATCGTTCACCCGGTCCTTGCGGGCGACGAAATTGTCCAGCGGCTCGGTAAAGCGCACCTGCTGGGCCACCACCGCCTCGAGACCGCGGCGCCAGCTGACCATCACGAAGATGATGACCGCCGCGATAGAGAGCGGCAGCCAGCCGCCGTCATGGATCTTGGTCATGTTGGCGGAGGCGAAGGCGAAATCCACCGTCAGCAGGCCCGCCGCCATGGCCCACACCGCGAAGGAGGGCCAGCCCCACGCCCGCTTCACCTGGGCGATGAACAGGATGGAGGTCGTCACCATGGCGAACGCCACCGCGATGCCGTAGGCCGACGCCAGCCGGTCGGACGCCTCGAAGCCCAGCACCACGGCGATGCAGGCGATCATCAGCAGCCAGTTCAGCCGGCCCACATAGATGTGCTGCTCGTTATGCTCCGAGGTGTAGCGGATGCGCATGGGCGGCAGATAGCCCAGCTCGATGGCCTGCTTCGCCAGCGAGAACACGCCGGTGATGATGGATTGCGAGGCGATCACGGTCGCCGCCGTCGCGAGGAACAGCAGCGGAATGTCGAACATGTCGGGGCAGAGGTCGTAGAAGGGATTGCGGACCGCGCTCGGGTCCACCAGCAGGATCGCGCCCTGCCCGAAATAGTTGAGCAGCAGCGCCGGCATGGCCACGAACAGCCAGGCCCGCGCGATCACCGGCCGGCCGAAATGCCCGAGGTCCGCATAAAGCGCCTCGCCGCCCGTCACCGCCAGGAAGCAGGCGCCGAGGATGACGCCGGCAAGGCCGGGGTGCTGGACCATCAGCATGATGCCGTGGCGCGGATCAAGGCCCGCGATCACCTGCGGCGCCTGGAGGATGCCGTAGATGCCGAGCGCCGCCAGCGAGCCGAACCACAGCAGCATCACCGGGCCGAAGAATGAGGCGATGCGCTCGGTGCCGAGGCGCTGGGAGAAGAAGATGGCCGCCAGCACGAGGCAGGTGAGCGCCACCACCCAATGCTCCAGCTCCGGCGCGATGACCTGCAGGCCCTCGATGGCGGAGAGCACCGACATGGCCGGCGTGAGCACGCCGTCGCCGATGAGCATGGCAGCGCCGAGGAGGCCGGCTGCAAGCAAATACCATCTGAGGCCGATGGCGCTGCGATGGAGATCGAGCAGCGTCACAAGGGCGAGGATGCCGCCTTCGCCGTCATTGTCCGCCCTGAGCACGAGGAAGACGTACTTCACCGTGACGGAGAGGATGATGCTCCAGGTGATGAGGGAGAGCAGGCCGAGCACGTCGGCGCCGATGAAATTGGTGCCGCCCACCGCCAGCACGCCCTGCTTGAGGGCGTAGAGGGGGCTGGTGCCGATGTCGCCGAAGACGACGCCGAGGGCGCCGATCTCCGCAGCGAACGGCAGGGTGCGCGAACGGTCGCGGGAAAAGCTCGTGGACATGAAGGGCGGCTGCCTCTCAGCCGGGCGCGAACGTCAGGGGTGAGCGTGACGAACCGCGACCGGCGCTCCGGCCGGCGGGAGAATGCGCATCGCAACCGGATGCATCGCGCAGGAAGGCGCCTCGCGAGCGTCGCACGTAACCGTCCAAGGCCAAGCCCCCGCAACCAGCCCCCGCACATGCCCCGCTGCAGGTCTCCGCCCCGGTCGTCCCGAGGCCCGAACCCGCCCCCGCTCGGCGCCGGAAGCCTTCGCCCCGGAGCGCGGTATGCCCCGGATCGATCCGTTCCGACACCCCGCCGCATGGCGATCGCGGAACCGGCTTCCCGCGCGTTGCGGGTTCCCAACACCTATCCCCGTTCGCAGGTGAACACAATGCGGTGCCACACGGACCCCGCGCGAGGCCCCCAAACGCAGAACGCCGGCCCGAGGGCCGGCGTTCGCGAACATCAGGACAGACGCGGCGCGCCGCGCTCCATCGCGCAATCAGTAGCGGTAGTGCTCGGGCTTGAACGGGCCCTTCTGCGCCACGCCGATATAGGCCGACTGCTGATCGGTGAGCTTGGTGAGCTTCACGCCGATCTTGTCGAGGTGCAGCGCCGCCACCTTCTCGTCCAGCGACTTCGGCAGGGTGTAGACCTTCTTGTCGTACTGACCGGGCTTGGTGAACAGCTCGATCTGCGCCAGCGTCTGGTTGGTGAACGACGCCGACATCACGAAGCTCGGATGGCCGGTGGCGTTGCCGAGGTTCACGAGGCGCCCCTCGGACAGGAGGATGATGCGCTTGCCGTCGGCGAACTCGACCTCGTCCACCTGCGGCTTCACGTTGTGCCACTTCAGGTTCTTGAGGCCGGCCACCTGGATCTCGCTGTCGAAGTGGCCGATGTTGCAGACGATGGCGCGGTCCTTCATGGCCCGCATGTGGTCCACGGTGATCACGTCCAGATTGCCGGTGGCGGTCACGAAGATGTCGGCGCGCGTGGCGGCATCCTCCATGGTGGTGACCTCATAGCCTTCCATCGCCGCCTGCAGGGCGCAGATGGGATCGACCTCGGAGACCATCACGCGGCAGCCGGCATTGCGCAGCGAGGCGGCCGAGCCCTTGCCCACGTCGCCGAAGCCCGCGACCATGGCCACCTTGCCGGCCATCATCACGTCGGTGCCGCGGCGGATGCCGTCCACCAGCGATTCACGGCAGCCGTACAGGTTGTCGAACTTCGACTTGGTGACGCTGTCGTTCACGTTGATGGCGGGCCACAGCAGCGTGCCCTTCTTCTGCATCTCGTAGAGGCGATGCACGCCCGTGGTGGTCTCTTCCGTCACGCCCTGGATGTTCTTGGCGAGCTGCGAGTACCAGCCGTGCTTGTGCTTCAGGCGGCGCTTGATGGCGGCGAAGAGGACTTCCTCCTCCTCGTTGGTGGCGCCGTCGAGGAAGGCGGTGTCGCCCTCTTCCGCGCGCTTGCCGAGGTGGACGAGCAGCGTCGCGTCGCCGCCGTCGTCGAGGATCATGTTGGGGGTGCCGCCGTCCGCCCACTCGAAGATGCGGTGGGTGTACTCCCAGTACTCCTCCAGCGACTCGCCCTTGATGGCGAAGACGGGGGTGCCGGCGGCCGCGATGGCGGCCGCGGCATGGTCCTGGGTGGAGTAGATGTTGCACGAGGCCCAGCGCACGTCGGCGCCGAGCGCCTTCAGCGTCTCGATGAGCACGCCGGTCTGGATGGTCATGTGCAGCGAGCCGGCGATCCGGGCGCCCTTGAGCGGCTGCGAGGGACCGTATTCGGCGCGGGTGGCCATGAGGCCGGGCATCTCGATCTCGGCGATGTCCAGTTCCTTGCGGCCCCAGTCCGCGAGGTTGATGTCCTTCACCACGTAATCGTTGCTCATGGATCGCTCCGCTTGAGATCGGCTCGGGGCGGCACGGTCCGGGCCGCCGGTCATGGCGCGCCCTTTAGCATGGCGGGTCCGGACGGGCAATAAGGATATAAAGAAATGCTTATATGACCCTGTCACGACGCTGCGCAAAGCGGCGCCGCGCAACGCCTCGCAAGTCGGCGCCCAGCAGACCTCCAGTCGTGCCCCAAGTCGCCGTCTGCCGCCGGCCAAGGTAAGGTTGGCGACACACGCGCTTTGATTCCGACAAAAAATGTGATATACGTGACTTTACAGTCGATTGCTTCCACATCCAGCCACATCGCGTCCGCAATGTGTTCGCGCATATTCCAGGGCGCATTCTCGGGAACAAAGGGGCGAGAATAGGTGCCGGCCGTCTTCCTGCGGCGCGGCGCAAAGGCTGTCTGTGTATCGTCTGGCAGAGCGGGGTGGCGGGCGTTCCGGCCGCGACCCATATCCGCAGCTGAAGGTGCGCGCCGTTGCCGGGACCGGACCGGCCGGCCGGCGCACCAACAGGTTCGGCCCCGGTTTTCCAGGGCCGGATCAGGAGTGTCAAGAGCATGTCGGCAAAGAAGAACGCGCAGGCCCGTCTCGGCTTCAAGACGGGCGAGCACATTGTTTACCCGTCCCATGGTGTTGGCCGTATCATGGCCATCGAGGAACAGGAAGTCGCCGGTTTCAAGCTCGAACTCTTCGTGATCTCGTTTGAAAAGGACAAGATGACGCTGCGGGTGCCCCTCGCCAAGATCGCCAGCGTCGGCATGCGCAAGCTTTCCGAGACCAACATCGTCGAGAAGTCGCTCGAGACCCTGCAGGGCCGCGCCCGCGTCAAGCGCACCATGTGGAGCCGCCGCGCGCAGGAATACGAAGCGAAGATCAATTCCGGCGACCTCGTCGCCATCTCCGAGGTGGTGCGCGACCTCTACCGCTCCGAGGCCCAGCCCGAGCAGTCCTATTCCGAGCGCCAGCTCTACGAGGCCGCCCTTGACCGCATGGCCCGCGAGCTGTCGGCCGTGCAGAACATCACCGAGACCGAGGCGGTGAAGCTCATCGAGCAGAACCTCCTCAAGGGTCCGCGCCGCGGCGCCGCCAAGGTGGCCGAGGAAGCCGACATCGACCAGGACATGGAAGCCGAAGAGGCCGCCTGAGCGTCCAGCATCTGGCGTTCTGGGTCCAGTTTTACACGGCGAGCGACAGGAACCCGGCGTCAAGCCGGGTTCTTTTTTGAAACGACACACCCGGCTTCGGCCGGGTTCTTTTTTGCCGGGGCGGGAGCGCCGCGGCGGCCGGATCAAGTTTTCGCGCGGCAGCCCCGCCGGGGTGTACGCGGCCTTCCGGCACGCTATGATGGCAGCGCTGAGCAGGCGGGGGCGCCGGCATGGAGACGTTTCATGCTCCCTCACGTCCGCGATCGGCAACATCCCAAACAAGATCAAGAAAGCCCCGCCGGGGTCCGGCGCGTCTGCACCTGCGGGCGCGGAGGCCGGGCTGCGCGCGCGGCACCGAGCAAGGAGGTCAACGTGACGCCAAGACCCAGCAGCGGCGCGATCTGCGTCGGGCTGTGACCCGTGCGGCGCGGCGGGGTCTCCCGCCGGCGCGGCCGAAGCTCCCCGGCTGTCGTCTTCCCCGGACGGCAGCCGGATTCATGTCGGGGCCAGCTCAGCGCGGTTCCAGCGCGATTTCCCACACATGCGGCCAGCACTTGCCGGTGACGAGCAGGTGGCCGGTGGCGGGATCGAAGGCGATGCCGTTCAGCACATAGGGATAGACCAGCTTCGCCGGATCGGGATTAAGGCCCGACAGGTCGATCCAGCCGAGCATCTTCCCGTCCGCCGGATCGATGATGGCGATGAAATGGCTCTGCCAGACATTGGCGTAGAGCTTGCCGTCCGCATATTCCAGCTCATTGAGGAAGCCCAGCGGCGCCACCGCGTCGGAGACGAAGAGGGTGCGCACCCGCTCGAAGGTGGCGGGATCGCGGAAGACGATGGAGGACGAGCCGTTGCTGGTGATGAGGTGGGTGCCGTCATGGGTCATCCCCCACCCCTGCTCGGTGTAGCGGAAGGCGCCGATCCGCTCGAACGTCTTGCGGTCGTAGACGTAGGCGTGATTGTCGAGATAGGTGAGCTGGTAGATGCGCTCGCCCATCACCGTCACGCCTTCGCCGAAGACGTTGGGGTCCAGCGCCCGCTCGCGCAGCACCTGCCCGCTCTTGAGGTCCCACGCGATCAGCCGCGAGCGGCCGTAGAGGCCGGTGCCCTCATAGATGGTGCCGCCCTCCAGCACGAAACCCTCCGTATAGGAGGAGGTGTCATGCGGATGCACCTTCACCACGCGGTAGCGGTAGACGGGGATGGCGCTCTGCCCCAGCACCCGCTCGGAGGTGAGCTGGATGGGGCCGTGGGTGGGCGGCTCGCCGGTGGATGACTGCTCGCCCGCCGCACGGGCACGGCCGGCGGCCAGCGCCGCCAGGCCAAGCCCGGCCATGCCCTTCACGACGGACCGCCGTCCGATCACGCCCTGCCCGATCCTGCCCTGCCCGGTCATTGGCGCCGCCCCCCGTGTTGGTGTTGGCGGCATGGTCGGCGCGCGCCGCGCCGGGCGTCAAGCTCAAGCCGTCAGACGCCCGCCGCCCCGCCATCCGCGCGCGGATCGTGGGCGCCTTCGAGCTGTCCGCTGGGGTGGATCACTACGCCGCCGGCATGGCCCATGGTGTCGGAGTAGGCTTCCGGCAGCACCACCAGCTCGTGCCCCACCGACAGCAGGCGATCGACGAGATTGCCGTCGAAGCGGGATTCGAGCTTCAGATTGGTCTCCTGGTCGCCCCAGGTGCGGCCCAGCAGCCAGCGCGGCCGGGCGATGGCCTCGCCCAGCGGCACGCCGAACAGCGCGTGGCGGGTGAACACCGCCGCCTGCGTCTGCGGCTGCCCCTCGCCGCCCATGGTGCCGTAGGCGAGGATGCGCCCGTCGGCGAGTTCGGCGAGGGCGGGATTGAGGGTGTGGAAGGGCCGACGGCCCGGCAGCAGCGGGTTGAGAGCCTTCGGATCGAGCACGAAGCTGCAACCGCGGTTCTGCATCAGCACGCCGGTGGAGGGCAGCACGCAGCCGGAGCCGAACTCGAAATAGATGGACTGAATGTAGGACACCGCCAGCCCCGAGGCGTCGGCCGTGCCCATCCAGATGGTATCGCCGGGCTTCGCCTCGTGCGGCCAGGCCAGCGCCCGCCCCATGTCGATCTTCGCCGCCCGCTGCGCCAGCGCCTTGGGATCGAGGAAGGCGGCGGGATCGTGCGGCAGGTGCTCAGGATCGCACACCACCTGCTGGCGCACCAGAAACGCGCGCTTGGTGGCTTCCACCAGCCCATGGATGTGCTCGAACGTCTCCGCCCGCGCCACCTTGAGCTGGTCGAACAGGCCGAGAATGAGGAGGGAGGCGAGACCCTGGGTCGGCGGCGGGGCGTTGAACAGGCGGGCGCGGCCGATCTTCATCTCCAGCGGCGGGCGCTCGCGGGCGCTGTAGCGCTCGAGATCGGCGCGGGTGACGGGGCTGCCGATGCGCTCCAGGTCCGACGCCATCTCGCGGCCCACGTCGCCACGATAGAAATCGGCGAGGCCGGCGGCGGCGAGGTGGTCCAGCGTATCGGCGAGGCGCGGCTGGCGCTGCAGCGTGCCCTCCTCCGGCACTTCGCCGCCGGGCAGGAACACCTCGGCGAAGCCGGGCGCTTTCTCCAGTTCCGCCCGCTTCTCGCGGGTGAGCCGCGTCTGGGAGCGCGTCACCGGCACGCCCTCGCGGGCGAAGCGGATGGCCGGCTCCAGCAGCCGGCGCAGGGTCATCCGCCCGCCATGGCCGCGCGCCGCATCCAGCGCCAGCGCCCAGCCGCCCACCGCGCCAGGCACGGTGACGGCGGCGTTCGGGCCGCGGGTGGGGATCGTCTCGAAGCCGAGGTCGTGGTAGCGGGCGATGGTGGCGAGGCTGCCGGCGAAGCCGCACGCCTCGATATAGCGCACCCGCCCGGACGGCTCGCGGATGAGCCAGAAGCCGTCGCCGCCCACATGGTTCATGTGCGGATAGACCACGGCGATGGCCGCCGCCGCCGCGATCATGGCCTCGACGGCGTTGCCGCCCTCGGCCAGCACCTCCTGCCCCGCCGCGGCGGCCAGGTGATGGGGCGCGGCAACGATGCCGCGGGCGGCGTGGGTGCTTTCATACTCTTCAGCGGCCAGCATGAGGCTCCTCGGGGGCAGGACGGGAGGGAGGACAGGAGCGCCGGACTTGACCCGGCGCCGCGCCCAGCGCAGTTTCCGCCCCTTATAGAGCAGCGGCCGGCGAAAGACTCCAGTGTCCGACGCCCGCCGCGCGGTTTGGCGTGATCGCGCCGGACGGTATCGGGAGACTGGAATGGCGGGTTTGGGCAAGACGGGGGGCGGCAGCCTGTTCACCGTGGTGAGCGCCACGACGCTGGTTGCCACCCAGGCCATTGCCACCGCCATCGCCGCCGGCTGGGCCCTGGCCGGCCTGATGCACCTCGGCGACATCGGCGAATACGCCCTGATGGCGCTGTTCAGCCTCGCCGCCCTCTATATCTCAGTGAAGTACTTCCGCCGCGCCCATGCGGTGGAGATGTCGCTGAACTGAGCCGCCTCACGGCTGCCAGCGCGTCACCACGTCCGCAAGCGCCGGGCGCGGGCGGTCGTCCGGGCGCGTCGCCGGCCGGCCGATATGGATGAAGCCGGCCACCTTCTCCCCCGCCCCGACCCCCAGCAGCGCCGCCGCCGCAGGGTCACGCCCCGGCCACTTCAGCAGCCACAGCGCGGAAAAGCCCAGCGCCGTCGCCGCCACCACGAGATTCATCGCCGCCGCCCCGGCGGAGAGAATCTGGTTCAGCTCGGGGATCTTGGCGGCCGGGTCCGCCCGGCTGACCACCACCACGGTCACGGGCGCCCGCATCAGATAGTCCCGCCACATGCGCGCCTTGTCCGGCGCGAGGCCCGGATTCTGCGCGGCATAGAGCGCATCGAGCCGCGCCCCGGCCGCTTCGCGCGCCGCCCCCTCGATGACGATGAAGCGCCACGGCACCAGCCGGCCATGGTCCGGCACTCGCGCGGCGATGGCGAGCATGCGGTCCAGCTCCTGCGGCGTCGGGCCGGGGTCGAGCAGCGCCCGCAGCGGCAGGGAGCGGCGTGTCTCCAGCAGGTCCAGCGTCCCGGGGGAGACCGGCACATCCGCCAGCGGCGCCTCATAGGCCACCGCCGCGCCATGGCCGTGCGGGGGCGATGCGGCCTCACGGCCGGGGGATCGGGATTCGGCGGCTTCGGCCATGGCGGCCTCCTGAAGGGCAGGCGCGGGAACGGCCTATGGGGCGCCCACTTGAGTCCCCATGAATAGATGCACCGCCGCAAAATAGAACGAGGTACAATCGAACTAGAAGTCTTCGCGTCGCCGCCGGGGGCGCCCATCACCTGCCGAACGGGCGGGTCCGGCCAGCCGGGACCCCCGCGCGAGATGCTGCGCAACAATCTCGCCGCGCCATCGCCCAACATTCATGTACCAAAGCGGGAGAGATGTGTTAGTCTGGATGTTGGTCGGAGCCGTGCGCCCGAGTGCGTGGGCATGTTTTCCGACCTGTCATATAGGCTGCGAGGCGAGACGCGGGTGGCTGGAACAGGCGTTGTGCGAAGGCGGAATTTAATACGCCCGAAGCGTGCAAGTTAAAGTGTGGCACGAAGAAACGCATCATTGTCCGGCAGTGGTGGATGGCCCTAAGCCAAAATTGGCGACTGACCTCAACGGAAATACACATGAGCCGTAACCGAGACTTCCGAGAGCCGCGCCGCCGTGGCTTTGATGACGACTTTGCGCCGCCGCGTGACCGCGGCTTCGGAGGGGATCGTCCTTTTTCCTCGCCCAGCAGCAGCTTCAGCGCCCCCGCCCCCTCCGGCCCGACCATCGACGCCACGGTGAAGTGGTTCAACCCTGAGAAGGGTTTCGGCTTCGTCGAGCTGTCCGACGGTTCGGGTGACGTGTTCCTGCACGCCCGCGCCCTCGAGGCCGCCGGCCAGGAAAGCGTGCCCCCCGGCTCCAAGCTGTCGGTGCGCGTCGGCCAGGGCCAGAAGGGCCGTCAGGTCACTGAAGTGCTCGAAGTCGACACCTCGACCGCGGAAGCCGCTCCGGCCCGCCGCAGCTTCGGCGACCGTGCCGGCGGCGGTGGTTTCGGCGGTGGTGGCGGCTTCGGCGGCGCCCCCCGCGCGGGTGGTGGCCCCCGTGCCGCGACCGGCCCCACCGAAGAGCGCGTGGGCACCGTGAAGTGGTACAACCCCGAGAAGGGCTTCGGCTTCATCGCGGTTGAGGGCGGCGGCAAGGACGTGTTCGTGCACGTCACCGTCATCTCCCGTTCCGGCCTCAGCGACCTCGCCGAGGGCCAGCGCGTGGTGGTGCAGGTGGGTCAGGGCCCCAAGGGTCCCGAAGCCCGCGGCATCGAGCTCGCCGACTGATCTCGCAGATCCCTTTGCCGCCGGCCGGTTCGTCCGGGCGGCGGTGAAGAGCAATGCAACCAGCGGTGCCGGGCGCAAGCGCGGCGCCGTTTCCGTTTTTGCAGTTTCCGTTCCGCAGGCGCAGCCTGGGAGCGATGCCGGAGTTCAATACCACCATGGCGCAACAGGCCGAGGCTGACCTCGCAAGCCTTCTCGATCGCCTCAAGGCGGCCCAGCGCGAGCTGGTCCTCACCGCAGCCAAGGGCTCCACCCTTCCCTCCGATGGCATGCTGCGCAAGATTTCCGAGCTGGAAGGGGCCATCGCGGCCACCGAAGCCCTCATGCAGGAAGAAGGCGTGCGGCGCTGAGCCGCCCGGCCACCGGTCCGTGATCCTCCCCGAATCCGCTGCGAGTTGCCCCGGCTAACGGCCGGGTGGACCTTGGCCGCGCGAGCCTGTAGCGTGCACCGCAACAAAAGGGCGGGGCGGAAAGGCACGGGTCGGGATGCTGGCGCACAGCACGGGCGCATCGGGATCAGGCGCAGTTTCCAGCGAATACGAGCGTTCCAGCGCCTATGAGCGCCGGCGCCGCGCTTTCCTCTGGATGGTGCCGGAGCGCTACAATATGGCGGTGCACGCCTGCGATGCGATCGCGGCGCAGCATCCGGACCGTCCCGCGCTCTTCCTGCCCTCGGGCGACGGCTTCTCCCCGGTCTCCTACGGCGCGCTGGCGCGGCTCTCCAACCGGCTGGCCCATGCGCTCGTGGCATCCGGCATCCGGCCCGGCGACCGGGTGGCCATTCTGCTCCCCCAGTCGCTGGAAGTGCTCGTCACCCATCTCGCCGTCTACAAGATGGGCGCCATCGCGGTGCCGCTGGCCGGCGCGTTCGGCGTGGATGCCATCGCCTACCGCCTTCTGGATTCCGGCGCCCGCGCCCTCGTCACCGACGATGCCGGCCTCGCCAAGCTCATCGCGCGGCCCGAGGCGCTTGATCTCGTGGTCAATGTGGACGGCGCGCGCGACGGCGCCGTCGGCTTCTCCGCTCTAGTGGAGGCGGCCTCCGACCGCCCGCTTCCCATCGCCTCCGGCCCGGACGATCCGGCGCTGATGATCTACACCTCCGGCACCACCGGCCAGCCCAAGGGCGCGCTGCACGGTCACCGGGTGCTGTTCGCCCATGTGAGCGGCGTCACCTTCACCCATGAGGGCATCGGGCAGGCGGGCGACCGCATGTGGACGCCCTCCGACTGGGCCTGGGCCGGCGGGCTCCTGAACACCGTTCTGCCGGCGCTGGCGCTGGGCGTGCCTGTGGTGGCGCAGCCGCGCGGCAAGTTTGATCCCGAAGCCGCCTTCGCGCTGATGAAGCGCGCCGAGGTGCGCAACGTCTTCATCCCGCCCACCGCGCTCAGGATGATGCGGCAGGTGCAGAATCCGCGCGAAAAGTTCGGCTTCGCGCTGCGCACGGTGGGCTCGGCCGGCGAGGCTTTGGGCGCGGAGACGTTCGAGTGGGGCCGCGAGGCCCTTGGCGTGCCGGTGAACGAATTCTACGGCCAGACCGAATGCAACTACGTCATCGGCTCCTCGGCCGCGCTGGGCGTGGCCAAGGCGGGCGCCACCGGCAAGGCGGTGCCCGGCCACGATGTGGCGGTGCTGGGCGAGGACGGGCGCATCCTGCCGCCCGGCCAGATGGGCCAGATCGCCGTGCGCACGCCCGACCCGGTGATGTTCCTCACCTACTGGAACCGCCCCGAGGCCACCGCCGACAAGGTGAAGGACGGTTGGCTGCTCACCGGCGATCTCGCGACGCGGGACGAGGAGGGCTATTTCCACTTCCTCGGCCGCGACGACGACGTCATCACCTCGGCCGGCTACCGCATCGGCCCGGCGGAGATCGAGGACGTGCTGCTGAAGCACCCCGCCGTCGCCATGGCCGCCGCCGTGGGCAAGAAGGACCCGCTGCGCACGGAGATCGTCAAGGCGGTCATCGTGCCCATGCCCGGCGTGGAGCCCACGCCGGAGCTGGAGGCGGAGATCCGCGACTTCGTGCGCACGCGCCTCGCCGCCTACGAATATCCCCGCGAGATCCAGTTCGTGGACGAACTGCCGCTCACCACCACCGGCAAGGTCATCCGCCGGATGCTGCGCGACTAACGCCTATGCCTTGTACTGCTTCGCCAGCGCCTCGGCGCCGCGGGCGAACAAAGCGGCATCCACCCCCACGGCGGTGAACACCGAGCCGGCCGCCATGTAGCGACGGGCCAAAGCCTCGTCGCCCACCACCAGCACGCCGCCGCGATTGCCGGCGGCCCGGATGCGCCTCAGCCCGTCCTCGATGGCCTCCACCACCTTCGGGTGGGTGGGCTGATGCAGCAGGCCCATGGAGGCGGAGAGGTCGCCGGGGCCGATGAAGATGCCGTCCACGCCCGGCACGGCGGCGATCTCCTCCACCTTCTCCAGCGCTTCCATGGTCTCCACCTGCACCAGCACGCACATCTCGTCGGCATAGCGGGTGAAGTAATCGCCGATGCGGCCGAAGCGGGTGGCGCGGGAGGCCACCGCATAGCCGCGGATGCCATCCGGCGGATAGCGCGTCGCCGCCACCGCCGCGCGCGCCTCCTCGGCGTCCTGCACCATGGGGATGAGGAAGCTCTGGGTGCCGATGTCGAGGAAGCGCTTCAGCGTCACCGCATCGTTCCACGGCACCCGCACCACCGGCTGGGTGGCGTAGCCCACCATGGACTGGAGCTGGTTGAACACGTTGGGCAGCTCGTTGGGCGCATGCTCGGTGTCCAGCACCAGCCAGTCGAAGCCCGCTCCGGCGAGGATCTCCGAGACATAATTGGAGGGCACGGCGCACCACAGGCCGATCTGCTGGGTGCCGGCATGGAGCGCGCGCTTGAACGGGTTCTCGGGCAGTTGCATGGCGTTTCCTTGGGGGGATTTTTATTGGGGCGAAGCCTCACTCCGGCCGCAGCATAGCCGGCACCTCCTCGCCCAGCACCATGCCGGCGAGCATCTCGCCCAGCGCCGGGGCGAACTTGAAGAGGTGGCCGCCGGCGAAGAAGTCCACCGCGCCGCGCCGCACCACCTTGAGGCGCTCGGATTCCCACGGCGCGCCGTCGTCGGGATGCTCCAGCGAGGTGGAGACGCAGCTCTCGATGGTGAAGCGCGACGTGTCGAGGCCAGGCAGCGTCTGCGCCGCCAGCGCCAGCGTGTGCTCGATCACCTGGTCGGGATGGCCCCCGCCGCTGCGGTCGGCGTCGCTCGGCTCCAGCCCCACGGCGAACAGGCCGTCATGCAGCGCCGGCAGGCCGTAGGTGTAGAGCACGCCGTGGCGGTGGTCGCTCTTGTCGCGGAAGGAGACCATGGGCCGCGCCGCGAGGTCGCCGTTCATGGGGAAGAGCAGGCGCTGGTGGACGCTGTAGACCTGCGGCACCTTCACGCCCATGGCACCGGAGAGCACCGGCGTCTGCATCCCCGCCGCCACCAGCACGCGCCGCGCCCGGTAGATGGCGCTGCGGGTGGAGACCAGCACATGGCCCGACCGCTGGGTGAGGCCCAGCACCGGCGTGTGCTCGTGCAGCGCATCGCCCAGCGTCGCGGCGAGCCATTCGATGCTGTCGCGGGCGCGGATGGTGCCGGCCTCCTCCTCCAGGATCACCGGCTTCGCCCAGGGCCGGTGCACCGGCAGCAGCTCTTCCTGCTCGGCGGGAGCGACGAAGCGGACCTTGAGGTCGAGCCCGGCGAGGCGCTTCAGCTCCGCCTCCGCCTGCTCGACGATGAGGAAGGAGCCGGTGCGCTCGATGAGGGGGCGGCCGGCCTCCTCCTCCCAGCGCGCCCAGCCGGTGCTGGCCTTGCGGGCGAGCCAGAGCATGCGGGGATCGTTATAGGCCGCGCGCATGATGCGCGAGCCCCCGGCCGACTGGGCACCGCCCGCCGCACCCGCATCGAAGCAGCGCACGGAGATGCCGAGGCGCGTCAGGGTGTGGGCGACCGACAGGCCGACGATGCCGGCGCCGACGATGGCGATCTCGGTGTCCTCGAACGGCAGGCGGGCGGTCGATGCGGGCATGGGGGCTCCTCGCGATTCGGCACTCGACCCCTCGTAACATGCTGGCCACAGCCACGCTTTGCGCGCTGCAGCAGGTTTTCCCCCACTCCCCACCCCGCACCTTCGGTGCTATCCAAGGCGTCCTTTTTGAACGCGGCGCGCGAGACGCCGCGCGCCCGAGGATCTGCCGGCCATGCTCACCACCAATCCCGCCTTCGACCGCATCGGCGAGGAGAATGCCTTCGCTGTCCTCGCCCGCGCCACGGCGCTTCAGGCGGAGGGGCGCTCCATCCTCAATCTCGGCATCGGCCAGCCGGACTTCCAGACGCCCGCCCACATCGTCGAGGCGGCGGTGAAGGCGCTGCGCGACGGCCAGCACGGCTACACCCCCTCGGTGGGCATCCTGCCCCTGCGCGAGGCGGTGGCCGGCGATCTCAACCGCCGCTATGGCGTGGAGGTGGACCCGAACCTCGTGATGATCGTGCCCGGCGGCAAGGTGACCATGTATGCGGCCATCCGCCTGTTCGGCGAGCCCGGCGCGGAAATCCTCTATCCCGATCCCGGCTTTCCCATCTACCGCTCCATGATCGAGCACACCGGCGCGACGCCCATCCCGGTGCCGATCCGCGAGGAGAACGGCTTCGCCTTCTCCGCCGAGGAGACCCTCGCCCTCATCACGCCGAAGACGCGGCTCCTCATCATCAATTCGCCGGCCAACCCCACCGGCGGCGTCACGCCTGCCGCGGAGATCGACAAATTGGTGAAGGGCCTCGCCGCCCATCCCCATGTCGCGCTCATGTCGGACGAGATCTACGACCGCTTCCTCTTCGACGGGGAGGAGCACCGCACGCTCCTCGCCTATCCGGAGATCCGCGACCGGCTGATCCTGCTGAACGGCTGGTCCAAGACCTACGCCATGACCGGCTGGCGCCTCGGCTATTCCATCTGGCCGAAGAGCCTCTACGACCAGGTGCGCAAGCTGGCGGTGAACTGCTGGTCCTGCGTCAATGCCGCGACACAGTATGCCGGCATCGCCGCGCTGGAAGGTCCACAGGATGCGGTGTTCGCCATGACCGCCGAGTTCGACGCCCGCCGCCGCATGGTGGTGGAGGGGCTGAACGCCCTGCCCGGCGTCACCTGCGCGACGCCCAAGGGCGCCTTCTACGCCTTCCCCAACATCACCGGCACCGGCTGGACCGCCGCCAAGAAGCTCGCCTCGGCCCTGTTGGAGGAGGCGGGCGTGGCGGTGATCGGCGGGCCGGATTTCGGCGTCCATGGCGAGGGCTACCTGCGCCTCTCCTACGCCACCTCGCGGGAGAACATCACCGCCGCGCTCGGCCGCATGGGCGATTTCCTCGCCGCCAACCGCAAGGTGGCCTGAGGCGTGGGGGCGGCGCGGCGGTGGACGGGCCGGCGGGCGCTTCTCGCCCTCGCCCTCGTGCTGCTGGCCTTCTCTCCCGTGCTGCTGGTGCTGACGCGCCCGCCGCCGGAGGGTCCCGCCCCCATGGTCGCCCCCGCTCTGCCGGAGCCCGAGCCGGAACCGGCCGTTCCCGCCGATGCGGACCTGCCGCCGGGCCCGTCCCAGGCGCGCCAGGCCACTGCCCGCGCCGACGGCGATGCGGCGACGCCGGAGCGCTGGAAGGTGGTCGTCTCCTGCCCGCGCGAGAAGGTGTCCGGCGGGCAATACAATCGCTGCCTCTATGACGTGACCCGCACCTCCGAGCAGGCGCTGGAGGCGGAGCTGGCCAACGCCTTCACCGTCATCGAGGCGCGCACCGACCTGCAAGGCACCCAGCGCGCCCGCTGGAAGACCCAGCTCGACGAGGCGCAATCGCGCTTCCTGCTGTTCCGCAATCTCGACTGCCAGGGCGTCGCGCCGTTCGAGGGGCCGCGGGGCATCGGCAATTTCGAGCAGCGCTCCCTCTGCCTCATCGCCGCCAATCGCGGCCGCGCCGCCGATCTGCGCGCCCGCTACGGCACGCCCCAGCCCGAGGGCGCCGACGCCGCCAAGCCCGGCCCCAGTGGCCCGGCGCCGCGCGACGGCACCTGGACCCACCCGGTGCCGCCGCCGGTGGATTGAGCCTTTCCCTATGATAGGGTCCGGCGCCCGGCGCAGGGCACGATAACGGAGGCACCCGTGGCGAAAGTGGTCTGTGTGGGCGAGGTGATGGTGGAACTCGCCCGCGGTTCCGACGGGCGCTTCGGCCTCGCCTTCGGCGGCGACACCTTCAACACCGCCGTCTATCTCGCCCGGGCCGGCGTGGACGTGGCCTACGCCACCGCCCTCGGCGACGACGCCTTCTCCGGCGACATCCTCGCCCTCGGCGCGGCGGAGGGCGTGGACATGAGCCTGATCCCGCGCGTCAACGGCAAGGTTCCCGGCCTCTATCTCATCACCACCGACAATGCCGGCGAGCGCAGCTTCCATTACTGGCGCGACACCTCCCCCGCCCGCGCCCTGTTCGAGGCGGACGGCTGGCAGGAGGTGGCGGCGGCGCTGGTGGGGGCGGGCGCGGTCTATTTCTCCGGCATCACCCTGTCGCTCTATTCCAACCAGGGGCTCGGCCGCTTCCTCGCCGCGCTGGAGATGGCGGGCGGAACCGGCGACAGCCGCTCAGGTCCGCCGGCCTGGCGGGTGTTCGACGGCAATTTCCGGCCGCGCGGCTGGGGCGGCGATCTCTCCCGCGCCCGCACCGTGTTCGCCGAGGCGCTGAAGCGCTCCTCCATGGCGCTGCCCACCTTCGAGGACGAGGCGGCCCTGTGGGGCGATGCCTCCCCCGCCGCCACCATCGAGCGCATCACCACCTACGGGGTGAGCGAGGTGGTGGTGAAGAACGGGGCCGGCGGCGCGCTGGTCCATGCCGAGGGCCGCACCGTGGAGGTGCCGGTGGAGCGCACCGTCTCCCCCCTCGACACCACGGGCGCCGGCGACAGCTTCAATGCCGGCTACCTCGCCGCCCGCATCGCCGGCGCGACGCCGGAAGCCGCCGCCCAGACCGGCCACCGCCTCGCCGCCGAGGTCATCATGCACCGCGGCGCCATCATCCCCCGCGCCGCGCAGGAGGGCGCGACGGCGCATTGAGGGGCACAAATGCGAAAGATGACCAAGCGCAAGCCGGCAGGGGTCGGCGAAATCCTCGTGGAGGAATTCATTGAGCCGCTCGGCCTCACCCAGGCGGCGCTGGCCGAGGCGATGGGCGTTCCGAGGAAGCACGTCAACGAACTGTGCAACGAGCGCCGCTCGGTCACGGCCGCGACGGCGCTCATTCTGGCGCGGGTGTTCGGTAACAGCGCCGATTTCTGGCTGAACGTCCAGCGCCGCACCGATCTCTGGCAGACGCTGAACTCGCCGGAGGAGCGGGCGCGGATCGAGCGGGCGAAGCCGTTGGCTCCGGCCGCCTGATCCCTGGCCACCCAATATCCGAGGCGACGCGCCGCCTCAGATGGTCTGGTTGTATTCGCCGATGCCGGGGTGCTGGCGCAGCACGCCGTCGATCTCCTTGAACATCTCGCGCATGCGGGCCTCGGAGACCGGGCTTTCCACCACCACCACCAGCTCGGGCTTGTTGGAGGAGGCGCGCAGCAGGCCCCAGGAGCCGTCCTCGCAGGTGACGCGCACGCCGTTCACCGTCACTAGGTCGCGGATCTTCTGGCCGGTGACGGTCGCGCCTTCAGCCGCCAGCTTCTCGTAATGCTCCACCACCTTGGCGACGACGCCGTACTTGGCTTCGTCCGCGCAGTGGGGGGACATGGTGGGCGAGGACCAGGTCTTGGGCAGCGCCTCGCGCAGCTCGCTGAGCTTCTTGCCGGGATTGCGGTCCAGCATGTCGAGCACGGCGATGGCGGAGACGAGGCCGTCGTCATAGCCGCGGCCCACCGGCTTGTTGAAGAAGTAGTGGCCGGACTTCTCGAAGCCCACCAGCGCGCCGGTCTCGTTCACCCGGCGCTTCATGTAGGAATGGCCGGTCTTCCAGTAGTCCGCCTTCACGCCAAGCTTGATCAGCTCGGGGTCGGTGGCGAACAGGCCGGTGGACTTCACGTCCACCACGAAGGTGGAGTTGGGATAGAGCTTGGCGAGGTCGCGGGCGAGCAGCACGCCCACCTTGTCGGCGAAGATCTCCTCGCCGGTGTTGTCCACCACGCCGCAGCGGTCGCCGTCGCCGTCGAAGCCGAGGGCCACGTCCGCCTTGTGCTCCAGCACCGCGTCCCGCATGGCATGGAGCATCTCCATGTCCTCGGGGTTCGGATTGTACTTGGGGAAGGTGTGATCCAGCTCGGTATCGAGCGGCACCACCTCGACGCCCAGCGCCTCGAGGATCTTCGGGGCGAAGGCGCCGGCCGTGCCGTTGCCGCAGGCCACCACCGCCTTGATGGGGTGCTTCAGCTTCGGCCGGTTGGTGAGGTCCTTGATGTAGACCTCGGGGAAGTTCTCGACGAACACATAGGCGCCGCCGCCCTTCAGGTCGAACTTAGCCGACAGAACGATGTCCTTCAGCCGGCTCATCTCATCCGGTCCGAAGGTGAGCGGGCGGTTCACGCCCATCTTCACGCCGGTCCAGCCATTGTCGTTGTGCGAGGCGGTGACCATCGCCACGGCGGGAACCTCCAGCGCGAACTGGGCGAAATAGGCCATGGGCGACATGGCAAGGCCGATGTCGTGCACCTTGATGCCCGCCGCCATGAGGCCGGAGACCAGCGCCAGCTTGATGGAGGAGGAATAGGAGCGGAAGTCGTGGCCGGTGACGATCTCGGGCTTGACGCCCATCTCGTGCATCAGCGTGCCCAGGCCCATGCCGAGGGCCTGCACGCCCATCAGGTTGATTTCCTTCTGGAACAACCAGCGGGCGTCATACTCCCGGAAGCCGGTCGGCTTCACCATGGGCTCGGACTCGTAGGCGTAGGTATTGGGCGTCAGGACCGGCTTCGGCGTCGGGAACATGGGGACCATTCCTCCGCAGGCACGCAAAATTTCGCGGTCGCGAGATAGCACGGATTCGTGACCGAACGAACGGCTGCGCTTGGGATTAGTTCCCCTCGCAGCGGCAGCACGGTGACGCCGCCGTGGCGGTCACGCGATCTTCCGTGTCATTTCCGGGAGCATGGTGCCCTCCTCCCGCGCCCGCACGTGCCAGGCGAGGGCCTCCTCGATGATGTGCGGGGTGTGCCCGCCGCGCGCCGTGGCCCGCTCGAAATAGTCCGACAGCGCATCGCGATAGAGCGGATGGACGCAATTGGCGATGACGACGCGCGCCCGCTCGCGCGGGGCCAGCTCGCGCAGGTCCGCAAGGCCGACCTCGGTGACGAGGATGTCCACGTCATGCTCGGTGTGGTCCACATGGCTCACCATGGGCACCACCGAGGACAGCGCGCCACCCTTGGCGATGGACTTGGTGACGAACACCGAGAGATAGGCGTTGCGGGCGAAATCACCGGAGCCGCCGATGCCGTTCATCATGTGGGTGCCGCCCACATGGGTGGAATTGACGTTGCCGTAGATGTCGAATTCCAGCGCCGTGTTGATGCCGATGAGGCCGAGGCGGCGGATGATCTCAGGATGGTTGGAAATCTCCTGCGGCCGCAGGATGAGGCGCGACTTGTAGTCGGTGATGCGCGGCATCACCTGGTCGTACTTCGGCTTCGACAGGGTGATGGACGAGCCGGAGGCGAAGTTCAGCTTGCCGGCGTCGAACAGGTCGAAGGTCGAATCCTGGAGCACCTCGGAATACATGGTGAGGTCTGAGAACGGGCTCTCGATGAAGCCGTGCATCACCGCGTTGGCGATGGTGCCGATGCCGGCCTGCAGCGGCTGCAGGCGGTTCGTCATGCGGCCGAGCTTCACCTCGTGCTTCAGGAATTCCATGAGATGGCCGGCGATGGCGGCAGTCTCGGGGTCCGGCGGCAGCACGTTGGAGGCGGAATCGAGCTTCCGCGTCACCACGATGGCGGCGATCTTCTCCGGGTCGACGGGAATGAAGGGCAGGCCCACCCGGCTTTCCGGCGTCACCACCGGGATCGGCTCGCGGAACGGGCGGCGGGTGGGGATGTAGATGTCGTGCAGCCCCTCCAGCTCCGCCGGCTGGGTGAGGTTGATCTCGACGATGACCTTCTTCGCCAGGATGGCGAAGGTGGCCGAATTACCCACCGAGGTGGTGGGAATGATGCCGCCGGACGCGGTGATGCCCACCGCCTCGATCACCGCCACGTCGATGGGGCCCAGCTGGTTGGTGCGCAAATGCTCCACCGTCTCGGACAGGTGCTGGTCGACGAACATCACCTCGCCGGCGTTGATCGCCTTGCGCAGGGCCGGGTCGGACTGGAACGGGATGCGGCGGGAGAGCAGGTGCGCCTCCGCCATCTGCTTGTCGAGGTCGTTGCCCAGCGAGGCGCCGGTGATGAGGGTGATGCGCAGCGGCTCGCCGCGCGCATGGGCGGCATTGGCGCGGGCGGCCAGCGCCATGGGCACGGCCTTCGCCTCGCCGGCGCGGGTGAAGCCGCTCATGCCCACGATCATGCCGTCGCCGATGAGCGCCGCGGCCTCCTCGGCCGGGACGATCCTGTCACGCAAGGACGAGAGGCGGATGCGGTTCTCGGGCATGTCGGCAATTCCGTCGTGGAGACAATCCCTTGCGCATAGCGAGGCGCGCAGGGCCACCGGAATTCGACTTAAAGGGAAGGCGGCTCAGGCGGTGATGGCCACTGGCAGGCCGAAGCCATCGCGCTCCGGCGGATCGGGATAGCGCAAGGCGTTGCCTTCGAACACTCTTTTGGCGGTGACCGCGCAGGCGCAGGCATCCACCAGATCGTCGAGCCCTGCGCCCAGCGCAGCCGCGGTCTTCCCATTTAGCAGATCGATTGGCACGCCGGCGCGGGCGAGGAGGCCGATGCGCAGGTCGAGACCGGGCGGGTACGGCCGGCTCTTCACCTTCTTCGCCACATCGAGCGGCGCGCCGTTCATGATGCGGAACGACACCTCCGGGTGGCACTCGACGAGGCGGTCCCGCAGCTCCGCCCGGCGCAGCAACAGTTCGTCCAGCTCGGTGATCTTGGGGAAGAGGTTGAAGCACTGGATGGAGACCTTGCGCGCGGGCTCGAATGCGCGAGCGCCGCGGCGCAGGCGGCAGCGAAGCGTTCCCGCTCGTCTGCCGGCCCCAGGCCGGCCATGACAGCCGCCCGGGCCGGCACGGCGAAAACAGAGGATTGCCGCTTGTCCAGCAGGGGGCGCACCGCCCGCTCTGCTGCGCGCCCGCCGACTTCGCTGGTTTCGGGCAGCCCTATGGGCATGTCCACGCACGCAATGGCGGGGGCGTCCGGCGCGTCGAACAGGGCTTCGACCCGCGCCACCCGGATCAGATCGAGCCGGCCGGCGCCGTCCCACCGGGCGACCACCCAGCCGCCCCGGCAGCCGTCGATGCCGGCGAGACGCAGGGTCATGCCCTCAGTCCTCCCCGGCCTTGGCCTTGGGCAGGGGAATGGTGGAGGGCTGCGGGATCGGCGCCGCGTAATATTTGCGCTTGATGGAGCCGGTCTCGGGATTGCTGGACGCGGCGGACGACACGGGGATGCCCTGCGGCCCCACCTGCCAGCCCGGCGGCAGGCCGCCCTTCTGCGGCGCGGACGGCGGAGGCGCCGGCGGCGGTGCTGAGGCGCGCGCCGGGGCACCGCCCACGGCGCCGGGGGGATAATTGGAGGGCGGAGAGTTCGAGGGCGG
>NZ_JAYRPE010000060.1:0-7715 GCF_041911315.1 Xanthobacter sp.
GCCTCGGAGGGCAGCAGATCCCCCGGCGCGATTTCGCCGGCCAGGATCTTGTCCTCGATGGTGCGGGCGACGAGACGGAAGGCGGGCTCCACCTGCACCGGATCAAGCGCGAGCGACATCAGGGACCATCCTCTCGGCGGCGCGGGCCTTCTCCAGGTCGCGCAGCACCTTGCGTTGCACCTTCCCGGTCATGGTCTTCGGCAGCTCGCCGAGAAACGCGATGGCGCGGGGATATTTATAGGGAGCGGTGACACGCTTCACGTGATCCTGCAAGGCGGCCGCCAGCGCATCGTCGCCGGTGAAGCCGGGGCGGAGCACGACAAAGGCCTTCACGATCTCGCCGCGCTCCGGATGGGGCGACGCCACCGCCGCGCATTCCTGCACCGCCGGATGGTCGAGCAAAGCGTTCTCCACCTCGGAGGGACCGATGCGGTAGCCGGCGGAATTGATGACGTCGTCATTGCGGCCACGATGGTAGAAATAGCCGTCCGCATCCACCATGCCGAGGTCGCCGGTGACGAACCAGCGCCCCTCCGGCCCCTCCACATGGGCGCTGGCGGTGCGTTCGGGCTCGTCGAGATAGCCGAGCATCATCTGCGGGTTGGGGGTGAGAAGGGCGATGTCGCCTTCCATGCCGGGCGGGAGGCGGTTGCCCGCGCCGTCGATGATTGCGAGATCAAGGCCCGGCAACGGCTTGCCCATGGAGCCCTCGCGCGGGGCGACGCTGGGATAGTTGAGCAGCGTCATCAGCGTCTCGGTCTGGCCGTAGGCTTCAAGGATGGGGACGCCCGTCGCCGTCTGCCAGCGTGCCGCGACCGCCGGGTTGAGCGTCTCGCCGGAGGAGACGGCGTGGCGCAGGCGCGAGAGGTCGTGCTCGGCGACGCCGGCATCCACCACGCGGAACAGCTCGGTGCCCGGCGCGCAATAGACGGTGATGCCGTAGCGCTCCAGCAGTCGCAGGCGCTCCTTGGGGTCGAACGGGCCGTCGTAGAAAAAGCTGGCGGCCCCGCAGCCCCACGGGCCGAAGAGGATGGAGGTGCCGGCTTTGCTCCAGCCGGTGTCGGCCGTGCACCAGATGGTGTCGCCCGGACGAAGGTCCAGCCAGCAAATGGCCGAGCCGCGCCAGGCGTAGAGCCCGCGGGAGGCGTGGAGCACCCCCTTCGGCTGGCCGGTGGAGCCGGAGGTGTAATAGAGCACGGCCGGATCGTCGGCCTGGACAGTCATCGGCGCGAAGGCCTCGTCGCCGGAGGCCAGTGCCTCCTCCAGCGGCTCGAAGCCGGGGGCGCCGCCAAGGGGGCCTTTCAGCGCGAGGCGCACCGGCACCTCGTCGATCACATCCGCGAACTTTCCCGCATGTTCGGCCCGGGCCACCACGGCCCGCACGCCGGCATGGCGCACGCGATATGCGATGTCCTTGGCGGTGAGCATCTCGATGGACGGGATGGGCACCGCCCCGAGCTTCAGGCAGCCGACCATGGCCACCTGCCATTCGGGAATGCGCGGCAGCATGACCAGCACCCGGTCTCCCTTCCGGATGCCGCGCGCCGCCAGCGCCGAGGCGAAGCGGCTGGTGAGGCGCGCCATGTCCGAGAAGGAGAAGCGCCGCTCCTCGCCGGCCGCATTGGCCCAGATGAGGGCCGGTCCGTCGGCGGTACGGGCGAAATGATCCACCACGTCGGCGCCGAAATTGAACGTCTCCGGCACCTGCCATCGGAAGGTGCGGGCCATCTCGGCATAGTCGGTCATGTTGGGCGCCATTCTGGTCGGCGCCATCTGGCTGGGGGCCATGGTTTCCTCCCGGAGCATTGTGCTCTCTTGAGCGTTACTCAGATCGCCCGGCTGGCCTTGAGCGCGGCGATGTCCTCGGGCGCATAGCCGAGGCCCGCCAGCACCTCGCCATTGTGCTCACCGAGCAGGGGCGGCGGCGAACGCAGGGCGCAAGGGGTCCCGGAATACTTCACCGGAAAGCCGAGCTGGGGAATGGTGCCCTCCACCGGATGCTCCATGGACATCAGCATCTGCCGGTGGCGGGCGTGGGGATCGGCGAAGGCCTCCTCCATGGAGAAGACGGGGCCGAAGGGAATGTCGGCAGCCTCAAGTTCCGCCACCCATTCGTCGCGCGTCTTGCGGGCGAACAGGGCGGCGAGGGTGGCCTTCTGCGCCACTTCCCGCTCGCCCTCCGGCCACTGCTCGTCCTTCAGCGCGGGAAGGCCCACGGCGTCGCAGAAGCGGTGCCAGAAATGCGTCTCGATGAGGCCCAGCGCCACGTGCTTCCCGTCGGCGCAGGCATAGACATTGTAGCAGGGCGCCTGCCCGATGAAGGGTCGCTCGCCGCCCTTCGGCTCGATGCCGGCGAAGAGATGATCGGCGCCGTGCAGCGACAGCCAGGACATGGCGCCGTCATGCATGGACACATCCACGAACTGCCCGCGCCCGGTGGTCGCCCGCGCCAGCAGCGCGGCGAGGATTCCCGTCGAGGCCATGAGCGAGCCGCCGCCCACGTCGGCGATGGAGAGGCCCGGCACGATGGGGCCTTCCCCCGCCTTGCCGAACAGTTGCAGGGCGCCGGCTTCGGCGAGGTAATTGAGGTCGTGCCCAGGCTTGAGCCGGCTCGGCCCGTTTTGCCCGTAGCCGGAGATGGCACAATAGACGAGGCGCGGATTGATCTCGGCGAGGGTGTCGTAGCCGAGGCCGAGGCGGTCCATGACGCCGGGGCGGAAGCCCTCCAGCAGCACGTCCGCATCCTTCACCAGCTTGAGGAGGATGGCGCGGCCCTCTTCCGACTTGAGGTTCAGTGTCAGGCTCTTCTTGTTGCGGTTGAGCAGCAGGAAGGAGCCGGATTCGGCGCGGTTCAGCGGCGGGAAGGTGCGGTTGTAGTCGCCGCCCTCAGGCTGCTCGATCTTGAGCACGTCGGCACCGAGGTCGGCCAGCATCAGCGAGCAGAAGGCGCCCGGCAGCAGGCGGGTGAGGTCCAGCACCTTGAGACCGGCGAGGGCGAGGGGTGTGGGTGTGGGCGTGAGGGCGTTCATCTCTGGTCTTTCGGATCAGGCGGCGGTCCAGCCGCCATCCACCGCCAGCGAGGCGCCGGTGATGTAGGAGGCCGCGGGCGAGGCGAGGAACAGGCAGGCGCCGACCAGCTCCTGCGGATGGCCGAAGCGGCCCATGGGCGTGCGGCCGGTGACGCGCTCGGCGAGCTTGGGGTTCTGGCGCATGCCTTCGGTCAGCTCGGTTTCGAAATAGCCGGGGCCGACGGCATTCACCCGCACGCCCTTCTTCGCCCATTCGAGGGCGAGCTGGCGGGTCATCAGCTCCACCCCGCCCTTGGCGGCGCAATAGGCCGTGGTGCGCGCCAGCCCGACCTTTCCGGCGACGGAGGTGACATTGACGATTGCGCCTTCGCCCTGGGCCAGCATCACCCGGCCTGCCGCGCGGGCGGCGAGGAATACGCCGGTGAGGTTGGTGTCGACCACCTGCCGCCACTCGGCGAGGCTCGTGTCCTCGGCGGTCTTGTACCAGGGGTTGATGCCGGCATTGTTCACCAGCACGTCGATGCGGCCGTGGCGCTCCACCACGGAGCGGACCAGCGCCGCGATATCCGCCTCGCTGGCCACATCGGCGGCGATGCCTTCGGCCGATCCACCCTGCGTGACGATCGCGGCGGCCGCCTCGGCCAGCGTCTCGGGACTGCGGCCGGTGAGCACCACATGGGCGCCGGCGGCGGCAAAGCCCTCCGCGACGGCGCGGCCGAGGCCCCGCCCGCCGCCGGTGATGATGACGATCTTGCCGGCAAGGCCGGGCATGGGCGCGGGCTGGGGCAGGGGAAGGGCGAGACCCATCACGCGGCCCTCCCTTCCGGCAGGGCTTTCACGGCCGCGCCACGGGCCAGCCGGCGCGCGATGTTCCAGCGGTGGACCTCGGACGGGCCGTCATAGATGCGGAAACCGCGCACGTCGCGGAAGATGCGCTCCACCTCCGTGTCGCGCGTCATGCCGAGGCCACCCAGCACCTGGAGCGACCGGTCCACGATGCGGAAGATGGCTTCGGAGGCGAACACCTTCACCATGGAGCTTTCCACGTTCGCCTTTTCGCCCTGATCCAGCAGCCAGGCGGCGTGGCGGATGGCGAGGCGAGTGGTGTGCAGGTCGATCTCGTTGTCGGCCAGCATGAAGCCCACACCCTCGTGGGACAGGAGCGTGCCGCCGAACGCCTCGCGCCGGCCCGCATATGCGGTGGCGATGTCGTGGGCGCGCCGCGCGGCGCCGAGCCAGCGCATGCAGTGGGTGAGCCGCGCCGGCACGAGCCGCGCCTGCGCGTGGCGGAAGCCCTCGCCCACGGCGCCGAGCACGTCGGACGCGGGCACGCGCAGATTTTCCAGCGCCACTTCCGCGTGGCCGCCGGTGAAGGAACTGTCCAGCGTGTCGAGCGCCCGCACGATGCGCACGCCCTCCGCCGGCAGATCGGCGAGGAACATGGTGGCGCCCACGTCCCGCCCGTCCACGACGGTGCGCGCCATGATGATGGCGAAGGCCGCGCCCTCGGCACCGGTGATGAGCCATTTGAGGCCGTTGATGACGAAGTGGTCGCCGTCCTTCACCGCGGTCGTCTTCAGTAGAGACGGGTCCGCTCCGGCACCGGGGTGCGGCTCGGTCATCAGGAAGCAGGAGCGCGTCTCGCCCGCCGCCATGGGCGCGAGGTAGCGGGCCTTCTGCGCTTCGCTCGCCACTTCGGCGAGAAGGTGCATGTTGCCCTCGTCCGGCGCGGCAATGGCGAGCGCGATGGGGCCGAGCATGGAATAGCCCGCCGCCTCGAACACCACGGCCTTGCCGAGATGGGAGAGGCCCAGCCCGCCCCAGGCCTTCGGTACGTGCGGGCTCAGCAGCCCGGCCGCGCGCGCCTTCGCCACCAGATCACGGCGCAAATCGTCGGTGGGGCCGTGGGCGGTGCGGCGCGGGTCGGCCTCGAAGGGCAGAACCTCGTCGCGCACGAAGGCCGCGGTGTGGGCCTCCAGCGCGGCGAGATCGGGGGGGAGCGCGAAATCCATGGGCCTCGCCTTCAGAAGGTCTTGTCGTTGATGATGTCGAGGGTGAAATCGACCAGCGCCTCGGCGAGCGAGCCGAAGCCGGCATAGCGCGGGTCCACTGTCTCGCCGGCGAGGTGCCGCGCGTGGAGCTGGTGGAACACCACGCCGAGCTTCAGCATGGTGAGCACGCGGTAGGCCTTGAGCTGGGACAGGTCGCGGCCGGTGGCGCGGGCGTAGGCGTCCGCCGCCTCGGCCCGCGTCAGGAAACCGGGGCGGGCCGTGGGCATCTGCGCCAGCTCGTGCATGCACGCCGGGTCGCCGGCCTCGGTCCAGTAGCTGAGCAGCGTCGCGAGATCGAACAGCGGGTCGCCACGGGTGCCCATGTCCCAGTCCACCACGGCGACGGGGGCGCGGCTGGCGGGGTCCAGCAGCACGTTGTCGAGCTTGAAATCGTTGTGGAGAAGGGTCGGCGCCGACGCGTCCCGCACCTCTGCGGCAGCGAGCCAGCCGGCGACGGCGCGGGCGGCCGGGGAGAGCGCGCCCTGCGCCACCCGTTCGGCGCGGCCGATCCAGCCCGCGGCGGTGCGGGCGAAGAAGCCGGCGGGGCGGCCGAGATCGGACAGGCCGATCCGGGCCGGGTCCACCGCGTGGATGGCGGCCAACGTCTCGACCAGCTTGTGCGAGAGGTCCGCGCCGGTGGCGGCGGTTGCCGGGAAGGGCGCCAGGCTGTCACCCCGCAGGGCGATGCCGGGGCGAAACTCCATCACCTGGAAAGGCGCGCCGGCGACGCTGGCGTCGGCACACAGATGCAGGCTGCGCGGGGCGAGCGGCAGCTCCCGCCAGAGATTTGAAAGGATGCGGTGCTCGCGCGCCATGTCGTGCGCACCTGGGGGCAGGGGGCCATCGGGCGGACGCCGCAGCACGGCCCAGCCGTCCGACACGCGCACGAGAAAGTTCAGGTTGGCGAGGCCGCCTGTGAACTGACGGGGCACGAAGGCGGGATCGAGACCGATGCCGTGGGCCGCCAGATGATGCCCGATCGCCGCCCAGTCGAGCACCCGGCTCTCGGCCGCGCTGCGCAGGGCGACACCGGCGGGCGCAGCCGGGTCCAGCACGGACGCGCCGACGTCCCCCTCTGCGGTGCCCTCGCCTTCCAGCACGTGAACAGCCTCGACCATTGGACGCGTTGCCTCGTTTTTGTCGGACTAAAATTGTCCGACTGAAATCATGTGGTCAAGCGGAAATTTTCCGTTAGCCGCGCACTTCAGGTGGTGGGATTTGCGATATTTTGTATGATAATCAATGTTTTGATTAGAAATTCCGTCGTCTCCATCCGGAGATTGACGGCGCCGCGATTTTGGTTTTATGGTCCGATCATCAGATAAAGATGCCGGACCAGAATTCCGGCCTGGAGGATGACGCCATGCCTCAATGCTTCAGCCCGCGGCGCCGGAAATCCGTCGCGCCGGCCTGTCTCCTTGCCCTCGTCGCGACACTTGGTTTCGCCGTGCCGGCGGCCGCCCAGACGGCGGCTCCCGTGGCGACGGCCGGTGCAGCGATGGAGCAGTTCGTGCCTATCGCCATCTATCGCACCGGCCCCTACGCGCCGGGCGGCTCGGGCATCTACGGTGCCTATGCGGATTATCTGGCGCTGGTGAACGCCCGCGACGGCGGCGTGAACGGCGTGAAGCTCGTCTATGAGGAGTGCGAGACCGGCTACCAGCCCGACCGCATGATCGAGTGCTACGAACGCCAGAAGGCGAAGGGGCCGACCGGCGCCGCGGCCTTCACGCCCTCCGGCACGGGCGGCGTCTATGCCCTCATCGACCGCATGACGGCGGACAAGATCCCCTCCGTCACCATCGGCTACGGGCGGACCGATTCCTCCGATGGCCGGGTCTTCCCCTATTTCTTCCCGCTCATCTCCAATTACTGGAGCGAGAATACCGCCACCATTCGCTACATCGCCGAGCGCGAGGGCGGGCTGGAGAAGCTGAAGGGCAAGAAGATCGCCAATGTGGTGATGGACTTCGCCGCCGGCCGCGAGACCCAGGCCATCCTCGATGCCCAGGCCAAGCGCTATGGCTTCGAGGTGACAACCTTCCCCATCACGCCGCCCGGCCTCGACCAGCGCGCCGTGTGGCTTCAGGTGCGCCAGTATCGGCCGGACTGGGTGCTGTTCCGCGGCTGGGGCGCGGCGACGCCCACGGGCATCAAGGAAGCCGCCCGCGCCGGCATCGCCCGCGACCGCATCATCGGCTGGTGGTGGTCGGGATCGGAGGAGGACGTGACGCCCGCCGGCGACGCGGCCAAGGGCTTCATCACCGCCCAGTTCCACGCCACCGGGCCGAACTATCCGGTGTTCGAGGACATCAAGAAATACGTCTACGCCAAGGGTCAGGGCAATGTGGAGGAGAACCGCATCGGCTCGGTCTACTATGTCCGCGGCGTGCTCCACGGCGTGGCGGTGACGGAAGCCATGCGCACCGCCATGAAGAAGTTCGGCAACCGTCCGCTCACCGGTGACGAGGTGCGCTGGGGGCTCGAGCATCTGGTGATGACCAGCGAGCGCATCAAGCAGCTCGGCCTCGAGGGCCTGATGCCGGAGATCAAGGTCACCTGCGCCGACCACGAGGGCGACGGCGCCATCCGCTTCCAGCAATGGGACGGCGCCAAGTGGGTGATGATCTCCGAC
>NZ_JAYRPE010000061.1:0-31138 GCF_041911315.1 Xanthobacter sp.
CCGCCCGCGCCAGCGCCGCCTCGCCCGACGCCCACGCCGCGCTGGACGCCGCCGCCCGTGCCGCCGAGGCGCGGGGCGCCCGCATCTTCGATCTGGAATTGCCCGAGGCGCTGGAGGCGGCCGACGCCATCCATGGCACCGTACAGGATTTCGAGGCCGCGCTCTCCCTCGGCGACGAGCTGGACTATGACGGCGACCGGCTCTCGCCCCTGCTGCGCGGCCATCTCGAAGCCGCCCGCGCCATTCCGCCCGACCTTTATGACGGCGCGCGCCGCACCGCCAAGCGAGCGCGGCATGCGCTGGGGGATGTGTTCGCGGAGGTGGATGCCATCCTCACCTTCTCCGCCCCCGGCCCGGCACCGGAGGGATTCGCCACCACCGGCTCGGCCATCTTCAACCGGCTGTGGACGCTGATGGGGTGTCCGGCGATCAACGTGGCGGGGCTCTCGGCCGCCAATGGCATGCCCGTGGGTGTGCAGGTGGTGGGGCGTTTCGGGCGGGATCGGCAGGCGCTGGCCGTCGCGAGCCTCGTGGAAGCCGCCATTACCGCCTGACATGCAGTATTCCACCGCGGCCGACCGTGCGCCGCAGCGGAAGGGAAAGCGTAGAAGGGGGCGCGACTTGGCGCGCGCCGCACTGCGGAAAGTCATGCGCTGCAATACTTTGCAGCGGCGATGCAGCACAACTTACCTCTTTCCGCATTTTGAGAGTTTGTTAAAGTTCTCTCAAGATCGACCCTGCGAGGCATAAGGTGACACTTGGCCATCTCCTCACCGTGATCGAGACGTGCGCGGCCTTCGGCTTCGTTGGCGCTGTGCTGCTCGGTCTGGTCTGAGGTCAGGACCCGCCACCGCCCTCATGGGACCCGAGAACAGCAATAACCGGGGTCCGGTCGATCGAAGGCGCCGGGGAGCCAACCTCCCCGGCGCCACTCGTTCCAGGTCCGGAAACACGGGCAGTCGCGCCGCCGGATACCGCCGCCCTTCTGCCCGCCCTTCATGACACGTCGTTGACATCGCCGCCGGCACGACCGCGCGCGCCGTCACAAACCGCCTGTCACAGTCGCGGAGACGCGACCGTTGACGGCGCCTTGGCCGAACGGCGCAGCGCTTGGCGCGGCATCGTCACATGGGTGTTGCGGAGCCGCGCTATCCAACCTCCCGACGCGCTGGTGTGGATCGCCTCGGCTCAGGCCGATCGATTCTCCGCCGGCCAGTGATCGAGACCGCGCTGTCCGGCCGGCTTGCCCTGCAAGCGGGCCGGCGCGTGCTCTGGGAGCCTCCGGATGCTGGTGATCGAGGGCCTCACCCGACGCTTCGGCGACAAGGAGGCCGTATCCAACGTGAACCTCGCCATCGGCCAGGGCGCCTTCGTGGGCGTCATCGGCCGATCCGGGGCCGGCAAGTCCACCCTGCTGCGCATGGTCAACCGCCTGCAGGACCCCTCCTCCGGCCGCATCTCCTTCGAGGGTCGCGACGTCACCGCCCTCAAGGGCCACGCGCTGCGCCAATGGCGCGCCGAGGCGGCGATGATCTTCCAGCAGTTCAATCTGGTCGGCCGCCTGGATGTGCTGACCAACGTGCTCATGGGCCGCCTCGCCACCGTTCCCGCCTGGCGCGCCCTCACCAAGAGCTGGAGCGCGGATGACCGGGCCATCGCCCTCTCCGCCCTCGACCAGTTCGACATCGCCCCCCTCGCCGCCCAGCGCGCCGACAGCCTCTCCGGCGGCCAGCAGCAACGCGTCGCCATCGCCCGCGCATTGGCGCAGGAGCCGGCGCTGATCCTCGCCGACGAGCCCATCGCCTCGCTCGATCCGCGCAACACCAAGATCGTGATGGATGCGCTTTTGCGCATCAACAAGCACTTCGGCATCACCGTGCTGTGCAACCTGCACTCCCTCGACCTCGCCCGCACCTATTGCGACCGCCTCGTGGGCATGGCGCAGGGTCGCGTGGTGTTCGACGGCGCGCCCGCGGCGCTGACCGAGCAGGTGGCGCACGATCTCTACGGCCTGGAGGCCGGCGAGGTGATGGACACGCCCGCGCGGCGTCCCGTCGCCGCCGACGACGGCATCCCCGAAGCGGCCGCGCTCGCCTGAGCGCGTGCCTTCCGCGCCGACCCGCGACCGCGGGCCGGCCGACCCTGCTTGCCCAGTTTCGATTTCGTCCGACAGGAGCACGAGACATGCTGAACCGTCGTAGCCTGATCGCGGCCGCCGCCGCGCTCGTCATGTCCGCCGGCGGCGCCGCCGCGCAGGACTGGAAGGCCAAGTATCCCGAGCTGGTGTTCGCGGTGATCCCCGCCGAGAACGGCAGCGGCGTGACCGATCGCTACCAGCCGCTCATGGACTATCTCACCAAGCAGCTTGGCACCAAGGTGACGCTGCGCGTCGCCAACGACTATGCCGCGGTGATCGAGGGCCAGCGCGCCGGCAACATCCACATGGCCTATTACGGCCCCTCCTCCTTCGCCCGCGCGCTGATGACCGGTGCCAAGATCGACGCTTTCGCCATCGAGGTGAATGCGGACGGCACCAAGGGCTATCACTCGGTGCTCTATGTGAAGGCCGACAGCCCCTACAAGTCCATCGAGGACCTGAAGGGCAAGAACCTCTGCCTCGTCGATCCCAACTCCACCTCCGGCAACAACGTGCCGCGCTTCGCCCTGAACAAGATGGGCCTCAAGCCCGACGACTTCTTCGGCAAGGTGGTCTATGCGGGCTCCCACGAGAACGCGGTGATCGGCGTGCAGCAGGGCACGTGCGATGCCGCCTTCAACTGGTGGAACGACGAGAACGAGTCCAACCTCCGGCGCATGGAGCGCAAGGGGATGGCGAAGTACAGCGACTTCCGCATCATCTTCAAGTCCGACCAGATCGTGAACTCGCCCTACGCCTATCTCTCGGACCTGCCGGCCGACCTGAAGGCCAAGATCCGCGACGCCTTCTTCTCCATCGAGAAGAACGACAAGGCCGCCTTCGACAAGATCTATGAAGGCAAGAGCCAGCTCTGGCAGCCCATCGACAATGAATCCTACGTGGGCATCATCGAGCTGAACAAGTTCGTGGACGAACTGCGCAAGAAGAAGAGCTGAGGCTGTTCCGGCCGCCCCTCTTCGGCCGCGTGCCGCAGGCCCCTTTCTCCGTCGTCCTCCGGCTTGACCGGAGGCCCCATGGGAGGGGCTGGCAAGCTGCACCGGGGGGAAAGATGGATGCTCCGGTCAAGCCGGAGCATGACGGCGGAGAGAAACCCGTTCCCCGGACAAGCGACGGCGCAGCCGGAGCGCTGATCCGGGGTCCAGGATAAGGTCCGGCGCAGCCGTCCGTGGCCCGCCGGCCTCATCGCTTGAGCCGCCTCCGGCGCAGTGTTGCGCTGGGCCCCGGCTCTCCTTCCACTGCGCTCCCGCTCCGTTCCAGTCGGCCGGGGCGCGAGGGAGAACATGGTCTTGTCCCACGCCATCACCCGGCTGCCCGACGAGCAGATCGCCCCGCTGATCGCGCATTACGATGCGGCGGTGCGGGCGCGGCGGCGGCATACGCTGATCATGTTCGGCGTGATCGCCGTGTGCACCGTGCTCGCCGCCTGGATGGGCGAGGTGAAGCCGGACGTGTTCTTCGCCCACGCGGACCGGCTGCCCAACTATTTCCGCAGCATCACGCCGGTCCTCCACTGGGACACTCTCGGCGCCGATCTGTCCGAGTGGTACTGGAACCTCGACCACTGGCTGAAGCTGCTGCTGGATACGATCCTGATCGCCTATCTCGGCACGCTCATCGGCGCCATCGGCGGCTTCTGCCTGTGCTTCCTCGCCAGCGCCAATCTGGTGAGGAGCCCGTGGATCCGCCTCGGCGCCCGCCGCTTCCTGGAATTCTGCCGCACGGTGCCGGAGCTGGTATTCGCGCTGCTGTTCGTGGTGGCCTTCGGGCTCGGCCCGCTGCCGGGCGTGCTGGCGCTGGCCATCCACACCATGGGCGCGCTCGGCAAACTGTTCGCCGAGGTGGTGGAGAACATCGACATGAAGCCGGTGGAAGGCGCCACCGCCTCCGGCGCCTCCTGGCTCACCACCGTGCGCTTCGCCGTGGTGCCGCAGGTGCTCTCCAACTTCGCCTCCTACGGCCTGCTGCGCTTCGAGATCAACGTGCGCGAGGCCTCCATCATGGGCTTCGTCGGCGCCGGCGGCATCGGGCAGGATCTCGTGGAAGCCATCCGCAAGTTCTATTATTCCGATGTCTCCGCCATCCTCCTCCTCATCATCGCGGCGGTGATGATCATCGATCTCGTCACCGAGCAGGTCCGCCACCGCCTGCTCGGCTTCGGAGCGCAGCGATGAGCCGGGCCCGCATCCGCCTTTCCGGAGACGAGCGCGCGCGCCTTGCCGCCGCCCATCCCCACCTCGTCGCGCCGCCCATCAACACGCGGGTCCGCGTCGGCGTGATCATCGCGGTGTTCGCCGGCATCGCGGCCTTCGGCTTCTGGCAGCTCGGCTTCAATTTCGACCGGCTGGGCAGCGGCATCGCGCAGCTCGCGCACTTCGTCACGCTGATGATGCCGCCCGATCCCGGCACGCAGCTGCCGCTCTACATGCATGCTTTGGGCGAGACCCTGGCCATCGCCTTCCTCGGCACGCTGGGCGGCGCCATCGTCGCCTTCCCGTTCGGCTTCCTCGCGGCGAAGAACGTCATTCCCAACATCTTCGCCCATTTCGCCGTGCGCCGCGTGCTGGACACCGTGCGCGGCGTGGACCGGCTGATCTGGGCGCTGATCTATGTGACGGTGGTGGGCCTCGGCCCGTTCGCCGGCATCCTCGCCATCGCCACCGCGAGCTTCGCCGAGCTCGGCAAATTGTTCTCGGAGGCCGTGGAGGCGCTGGACCGGAAGCCCGTGGAGGGCGTCGTCTCCACCGGCGGCTCACCCGTGGAGGCGGTGCGCTTCGGCATGCTGCCGCAGGTGCTGCCGGTGCTGGCGAGCCAGCTGCTCTATTACTTCGAGTCCAACGCCCGCCAGTCCACAATCGTCGGCATCGTCGGGGCGGGCGGCCTCGGCCTTCACCTCGCCGAGCAGATCCGGGTGCTGGAATGGCAGAAGGTGTCGTTCCTCGTCCTGATGATGCTCATCATGGTGGCGGTGATCGACTTCATCTCCTCCCGCCTGCGCTTCGCCATCATCGGCAAATCCCGCATCGGGTGAACGCGCGGACAGATCGCCTTTGGGACGGACCCGGGGCCCTTTCCTCCGCTCCCCCGCCTGCTCCGCAGTCATCCCCCGCCTTGTGCGGGGGATCCACTTCGGGGCCGGAGGGGTGTACGGTTGTTCAGACACCCGGCTTGGCGGAGGGGTGGATGCCCCGGACAAGCCGGGGCATGACGGTGCGCTGAAACGGCGTCTCGCTCAACCTCAGTACAGAATCTCCCGATAGCGCGCGACCATCTGCTCCTGGCTCTCCGGCGCCTCAATTGCGAAGGACGAGGCGGCGCCGGCGGCGTCCTTGGCGGCGATCTGGTCGCGCAGCATCTCGCCCATGGTGGGCAGTTGGGTGCGCTCCACCTGCGCCTCCGGCTCCCACAGGCGCGAGCGCATGAAGGCCTTGGCGCAGTGCAGATAGGCCTCCTTCACCTCCACCCGCAGCACCGTGCGCGGCGCCTTGCCGCCGACGGTGAAGAGGCGCGTCAGCTCCTCGTCGTCATGGATGAAGGCATTGCCGTTCACCCTGAGCGTCTCGTCCACGCCGGGAATGAGGAAGAGCAGGCCGACCTGCCCCGTGGCGAGGATGTTGGTGAGGGAATCCAGCCGGTTGTTGCCCGGCCGGTCGGGAATGAGCAGGTCGCGCTCGCGCGCCGCGACGAAGCCCGGCACATCGCCGCGCGGCGAGACATCGGCGGCGCCGGAGGCATCGGCCGTGGCGATGAGCACGAACGGGCTCAGCGAGATGAAGTGCCGGCAGTGGCGGTCCAGCCGGTCCAGCTGCTTGGCGACGCTGCGTCCGGCAGCAGCACCATAGAGACGGCGCAGGGCGGCTTCATCGGCGACGACGGCCATGGGGCAGAACCTCCTTCGGATACCTACTTTTCGCGCAAACCATTGGGCTGACGCAAGCACCTAGGGCTTGAAAACCAGCTGCACCCGGTCGGCGGCGAAGGAGGAGCGGCCCCATTGCAGCGGCGCGCCGTTGGCCTCCACGTCCAGCCGCTCCAGCACCATCACCGCGCGGCCGGGGGCGAGGGAGAGAATGTCCATCTCGCGCGGATTGGCGGGACGGGCGGTGATGCGCGTCTCGCGGCGGCGGAAATCCTCGATGCCCAGTGTCGCCAGCGCCCGCGTCAGCGATCCGGTGGCTTCATAGATGAGATCGAGGTCGCGGCAGCGGGCGGCGGGAAACCAGGCCGAGCCGCAGGAGATGGGCACGCCGTCCGCCTCGTGGGTGGTCTCGATGCGCAGCACCGGCGTGCCGATGGCGAGCTGCAGCTCGCGCGCAACGTCCGCATCCGCCGCCTCCACCGTGGAGCCGCGGAACCGGCCGGACGGCTCGCGCCCGCCCGCCGCCACGATCTCGGAGAAGCGGGTGCGCGCGCCGATGGGATAGCGCAGCGGCGGCTCCTTCACGAAGGTGCCCCGCCCCGCCGTCGCCTCGATCAGCCCGGCCTCGGAGAGATGGGAGAGCGCGCGGCGCAGGGTGTGGCGATTGACGCCGAACCGCTCGGCCAGCTCGGCCTCCACCGGCAGGCGCACGCCGGGCGCGAGCGTGCCGGCGAGGATGTCCGCCTCCAGCTTCTCGGCGATCTGCCGCCACAAAGTGACGCCGCTGCCCCGCGCGACGGAGGGCACGGCTGGCGATGCCTCGTCCTCCGTCATCGGGCTGTGACCATCGGCGGCGAGACTGCGCGGCGCACCAGACATTCCTGCCTCTCCACGTCCGCCCCGCGAAATCGCAAAGGGCGCAGATACCTTCTTGCACATTTGTATAGACTATTATACAAACCATGTCCAGCAAGGCCCCGCGGCAGGGTTCGCCCGTTTGCGCCAGGGTCAGGGACATCTGGAGACCGCCCGTGAGGTCCGAACCGCCGCACATCACCGAGCCGCAAATCGCCGCCGTTCCCGACCCCGCCGCCGAGCAGGCCGCGCGGGAGGTGATGATGGGCCTTTATGCCCGCGCCACCCGCGCCGAGCTTCAGGCCGCCGTGGAGCGCTTCCAGCCATTGCCGCAGCTGAAACGGCTGCGCCCGGCGGAGGCCGGCCTCATCATGGTGCAGGGCCGCACCGGCGGCGACGGCGCCCCCTTCAATCTGGGCGAGGCGACCGTGACCCGCGCCGCCGTGCAGCTCGCGGGCGGCGCCACCGGCGTCTCCTATCTGCTCGGCCGCGACCCGGCGAAGGCGGAGGCCGCCGCCATCCTCGACGCTTTGTGGCAGGACGCGGCGCTGCGCCTCGCCGTCACCGACGCGCTCACCCCCGTGCGGCGCCGCCTCGCGGTGGAAGCGGCGCGCGCGGCTGAGGAGACGGAGGCCACCAAGGTCAATTTCTTCACCATGGCGCGGGGAGAAGACTGATGGCCATCCCTGCCCTCGCCGTCCCCGCCCTCGCCGCCGGCTTCGCCGATCCGGTGCACGACGCCCAGCGCAGCTTTGCCGCCGTGATGCGCGCCATGGCCGAGCCGGGTCTTCCCGTGCCACTGGCGAGCGACCTCGACCCGCCCGCGCCGCTCTCCCGCGAGGCCGCCGCCTGCGCCCTCGCGCTGCTCGATTATGAAACGCCCGTCTTCCTCGACGCGACGCTCTCCGCCGCGCCGGCCGTGGCCGCCTTCCTGCGCTTCCACACCGGCGCGCCGGTGGTGGACGACCCCGCAGCCGCCCGCTTCGCGTTCATCGCCGACGCGGCGGCGCTACCGGACTTTGGCGCCTTCGCGCAGGGCGAGCCGGACTATCCGGATCGCTCGGCGACGCTGATCGTGCAGGTCAGCGACTTCGGTACCGACGCGATCGTCATCGAAGGCCCCGGCATCAAGGGCCGCCGGAGCTTTTCCGCTGCGCCGCTGCCGTCCGACCTGCCGGCGCGGCTTGCCGCCAACCGGGCGCTCTACCCGCTCGGCATCGACCTCATCCTCACCGCGCCGGGGGGCGTTCTGGGCCTGCCGCGCACGGTGAAGCCCGTGATGGAGGACTGATCCATGTACGTGGCCGTCAAAGGCGGCGAGGCCGCCATCCGCAATGCCCACGCATTGCTCGCCAAGAAGCGGCGCGGCGAGGAAAGCGTGCCGGAGATCGGGCTCGACCAGATCGCCGGCCAGCTCTCCCTCGCCGTGGACCGGGTGATGGCCGAGGGCTCCCTCTATGACCGGGAGCTGGCGGCCCTCGCCATCAAGCAGGCGCGGGGCGACCTGATCGAGGCCATCTTCCTCGCCCGCGCCTTCCGCACCACTTTGCCCCGCTTCGGCGCCTCGGTGCCGGTGGATACGGGCGCCATGCGCATCGAACGGCGCATCTCCGCCACCTTCAAGGACCTGCCCGGCGGGCAGGTGCTCGGCCCCACCTTCGACTACACCCACCGCCTGATGGACGAGCGGCTGGCGACACACGCGAGCGATGCCGACGCGCCGCGCCAGCCCGCCCCCTCTCCCCTCGAAGTCGGCTTTTGCCGACTTCGACCTCCACGAACCGAACTCGGCAGCAGCCGAGTTCGGGCGGGAGAGGGCTGGGGTGAGGGGGAGGAGCGCCGGGAAGCGAGCGCCGCTTTGGGGGAGAGGCCTGACCCCTCACCCCCGGCCCCTCTCCCGCAAGGGGAGAGGGGGGAAACCCGGATGCCCCGCGTCACCGATCTCCTCGGCGGCGAGGGTCTCATCGAGCCCTCCCCGGCTGACGACGGCACACCGCCGCGCGACCTCACCCGCGAGCCGCTCTCCTTCCCCGCCGACCGGCCGCTGCGGCTGCAGGCGCTGGCGCGCGGCGACGAGGGCTTCCTGCTGGCGCTCGGCTATTCCACCCAGCGCGGCTATGCCCGCACCCATCCCTTCGTGGGCGAAATCCGCTTCGGCACGGTGGAGGTGAGCCTTCCTGTGGAGGAGCTGGGCTTTGCGGTGCCGCTGGGCGACATCGCCGTCACCGAGTGCCAGAGCGTGAACCAGTTCAAGGGCTCGGCCACCGAGCCGCCCCAGTTCACCCGCGGCTACGGCCTCGTGTTCGGCCAGTCCGAGCGCAAGGCCATGTCCATGGCGCTGGTGGACCGCGCGCTGCGCTTCAAGGAGCTGGGTGAGGAAAAGAGCGCCCCGTCGCAGGACGAGGAATTCGTCCTCTCCCATTGCGACAACGTGCAGGCCACCGGCTTCGTGGAGCACCTGAAGCTGCCCCACTACGTGGACTTCCAGGCCGAACTCGACCTCATCCGCCGCATGCGCGCGGAGGCCGAAGCCCCTGACGAGATGAAGGAGGCCGCCGAATGAACGCGCCCGCCACCGCCGCCTCTTCCATGCCGGCCATCACCTACAATTTCGCCTATCTCGACGAGCAGACGAAGCGGATGATCCGCCGGGCCATCCTCAAGGCCATCGCCATTCCCGGCTATCAGGTGCCCTTCGCCTCGCGCGAGATGCCCATGCCCTACGGCTGGGGCACCGGCGGCGTGCAGGTGACGGCGGCCATCCTCGGCGCGGACGATGTGCTGAAGGTGATCGACCAGGGCTCGGACGACACCACCAATGCGGTGGCCATCCGCACCTTCTTCGAGACCACGGCGGGCGTCGCCACCACCACGCGCACGCAGGACGCCACCATCATCCAGACCCGCCACCGCATCCCGGAGGCGGAGCTGAAGGCGGGGCAGACCATCGTCTTCCAGGTGCCCATCCCCGAGCCGCTGCGCTATCTGGAGCCGCGCGAGACCGAGACGCGCCGCCTGCATGCGCTGGCCGATTACGGCCTGATGCAGGTGAAGCTCTACGAGGACATCGCCCGCCACGGCCACATCGCCACCACCTATGCCTATCCGGTGAAGGTGGAGGGCCGCTACGTGATGGACCCCTCCCCCATCCCGAAGTTCGACAATCCCAAGATGAACGACAGCCCGGCCCTGCAATTGTTCGGCGCCGGGCGCGAGAAGCGCATCTATGCCATCCCGCCCCACACGCAGGTGGTGTCGCTGGATTTCGAGGACCATCCCTTCAAGGTGCAGGCCTTCAAGGAACCCTGCGCCTTGTGCGGGGCGACCGGCGTCTATCTCGACGAGGTGATCCTCGACGACAAGGGCGGGCGCATGTTCGTCTGCTCCGACACCGACCATTGCTCCACCCGCCAGGCGGAGGGGCACACGGGGACCATGAGCGCGCCTTATGCCGCTCCGAGCGCCCCCCTCACCCCCGGCCCCTCTCCCGCAAGGGGAGAGGGGAGCGATACCGCGGGTACCCCCTCTCCCCTTGCGGGAGAGGGTGGATCGCGGCGCAGCCGCGAGACGGGTGAGGGGTTCCCCGCCACCGGGAACGGAGAGGCGCGATGACCACCGATACCCCCCTCCTCACCGCCCGGGGCCTCGCCAAATATTACGGCCACCGCCTCGGCTGCCGCGACGTGGACCTGACCCTGCACGAGGGCGAAGTGCTCGCCATCGTCGGAGAAAGCGGCTCCGGCAAGTCCACCCTGCTCGGCCTTCTCTCCACCGAGCTGGCCCCCTCCGCCGGCAGCGTCACCTACCGGATGCGAGACGGCGCCACGCGTGATCTCGCGACCCTCTCGGAGGCCGAGCGCCGGCTGCTGCTGCGCACCGACTGGGGCTTCGTGCGCCAGCATGCGGAGCAGGGGCTGCGCATGGCGGTCTCGGCCGGCGGAAACGTGGGCGAGCGGCTGATGGCGGTCGGCTGGCGCCATTATGAGAACATCCGCAGCGAGGCCACCGACTGGCTTTCGCGCGTGGAGATCGCCGCCGAGCGTATCGACGACGACCCGCGCACCTTCTCCGGTGGCATGCGCCAGCGCCTGCAGATCGCCCGCAACCTCGTCACCCGCCCCCGCCTCGTCTTCATGGACGAGCCGACCTCGGGCCTCGACGTGTCGGTGCAGGCCCGCCTGCTCGACCTCATCCGCCAGCTGGTGGAGGAATTTGGCCTCGCGGTGGTCATCGTCACCCATGATCTGGCGGTGGCGCGGCTGCTCTCCCATCGCATCATGGTGATGAAGTCCGGCCGCGTGATCGAACAGGGCCTCACCGATCAGGTGCTCGACGACCCGCGCGAGCCCTACACTCAGCTCCTCGTCTCCTCGGTGCTTGCGGCATGATGAACGAGACTTCCGTGTCCCGGCCAAGTGCAGCGCCACCTGTGGCGCGGAACGCGAGCCGGGACCCAGCGCAACATTCCGCCGAAGGCGCTTCCATGCCAACCACCGCTCAAGCTTTGCCTGCTGCGCAGGAGGCCTGCGCTGGGTCCCGGCTCGGCGCTCCGGCTACGCCGTCGCTGATCCGGGACACGCAAGACCTCCTCCTCCGCGTCGAAAACCTCGCCAAGAGCTTCACCCTGCACCTGCGCGGCGGGCTCACCCTTCCCGTGGTCTCCGGCGTCACCTTCGACGTCCACGCCGGCGAGTGCGTGGCGCTGGGCGGGCCGTCGGGGGCGGGGAAAAGCTCCATCCTCAAGATGGTCTATGGCAATTACCGCATCGACACCGGCTCCGTGCGCATCGCCGATGGTGAAGCGTTCGCCGAGGTGGCGGGCGCCGCCCCGCGGCAGATGCTGGCGCTCCGGCGCGCCCGCGTCGGCTATGTCAGCCAGTTCCTGCGGGTGATCCCCCGCGTCTCCACCCTCGACGTGGTGGCGGCGCCGCTGCGCGCGGAAGGCGTGGACGAGGAGACCGCCAAGGCCCGCGCCGGCACCCTGCTCGCCCGGCTCAACCTGCCCGAGCGCCTGTGGTCGCTTCCGCCGGCCACCTTCTCCGGCGGCGAGCAGCAGCGCGTGAACGTGGCGCGCGGCTTCATCGGCTCCCAGCCGCTTCTGCTGCTGGACGAGCCCACCGCCTCGCTGGACGCCGCCAACCGGCAGGTGGTCATCGACCTCATCCGCGAGAAGAAAGCGGCGGGCACGGGCCTGCTCGGCATCTTCCACGATGCCGAGACCCGCGAAGCCGTCGCCGACCGGGTGGTGGACGTCACCCGCTTCGAAGCCTGATCCCCACGCCCGCGAGCCCGGCTCGCGGGTCGAGCCCGCGTAGCGCCTCAGCGCGCCCTCGGCGCCGGTCCAAGACCGGGGCCGCTGGACTGATCCCGGAGCCCCTTTCATGAGACAGGTTTTCGCCAACGCCCGCCTCGTCCTCGCCGACGAGATCGTGTCCGGCCACGTGAGTGTCACGGACGGCGTCATCTCCGCCATCGGGAGCGGCGTGGTGCCGGCCGGCGCCGAGGACATGGAGGGCGACTATCTCCTCCCCGGCCTTGTGGAGCTGCACACGGACCATGTGGAGGGCCACCTCGCCCCCCGTCCCAAGGTGCGCTGGAACCCCCTTGCCGCCATGCTGGCCCACGACGCGCAGATCGCCGCCTCGGGCATCACCACCGTGTTCGATTCCCTGCGGGTGTGGCCGGACAAGAAGGCGGTGGGCATGGACGGCGACGCGCCGCTCCTCATCGCCGCCCTGGAGGCGGCCCGCGCCGCCGATGCGCTGCGCGCCGACCATTTCATCCACCTCAGGTGCGAGGTGCCCACCGACACGGTGGTTCAGGACGCCGAGGCGATCCTGAAGAAGACGCCCGTGCACCTGATCTCGCTCATGGACCACACGCCGGGCCAGCGGCAGTTTGCGACCATCGACCAGTTCCGCTCCTATTACATGAAGAAGAGCGGCATCAGCGCCGAGGAGATGGACGTGATCGTCTCATCACGGCTCGACTTCCACGAACGCTACGCCCGCGAGAACCGAGCGGGTCTGGTGGCCCTCGCCCACGCCCACCGCTGCGTGGTCGCAAGCCATGACGACGGCACCCCCGAGCATGTGGCCGAGGCCATCGGCGACGGCGTCGCCATCGCCGAATTCCCCACCACCGAGGAAGCCGCGCGCCTCTCCCACGAGGCCGGCATCCGGGTGCTGATGGGCGCGCCGAACCTGGTGCGCGGCGGCTCCCACACCGGCAACGTCTCGGCGGAATCGCTGGCGCGGGGCGGCCGGCTGGATATCCTCTCGTCGGACTATGTGCCTTCGTCCCTACTCTGGGCGGCGTTCGACCTCACCCACCGGGTGCCCTCCATTGCGCTGCCCGAAGCGGTGCGGATGATCACCAAGACCCCGGCCGAGGTGGCGGGCCTTGCCGATCGCGGCGAGATCACGGCCGGCCGCCGCGCCGACCTCGTGCGGGTGGCGCTGGCCGGCGAGATGCCGGTGGTGAAGGGCGTGTGGCGGGAAGGACGGCGCGTGGCATGACGAAAGATGCGGCCGGCGCAAAGGCTGGCGACAGGTTCGGCCCCGGCACCCTGCTCCTCGTGGTCGGCCCCTCCGGTGCCGGCAAGGACACCCTCATCGACATCGCCCGCGCGCGCTTTTCCGGCGACCCGCGGGTGCTGTTCGCCCGCCGCCTCGTCACCCGGCCTTCGGGAGCGGGGGAGGCGCACGGCACGCTGTCGGAAGCCGAGTTCGACGCTCTGCTCGCCGAGGGGCGCTTTCCCCTGTTCTGGCGGGCGCATGGGCTCAGCTACGCCCTGGGACCGGAGGTCGCCGAGGTGATCGGCCAGGGCGGCGTGGTGGTGGCCAACGGCTCCCGCGCCACGCTGCCGGAAGCCCGCCGCCGCTTCGCGCGGGTCAGGGTGGTGCATGTGACGGCGCCGGTGCCGGTGCGCGCCGCGCGCCTCGCCATGCGCGGCCGCGAGAGCGCCGACGACATCGCCGAACGCCTCGCCCGCGCGCCGGAGCTGGACGTGGCCCCGGACCTCACCATCGACAATGTGGGCACGCCCGCCGAGGGCGGCGCGCGCCTGACCGACTTCATCGCCGAGGAGTTGGTCGCGGTCGCCTGACCGGGGCCAGCCCCGAAAGCCCGCGCGGCGCCTGAGCGGACCCGCTTGGCCCCGGTCAAGGACCGGGGCTGACGGCATAGACCCTACCGCCGCTCGCCGGCCGGCAGGTAGGGCTGGAGCGCGTGGGCGAGCTTGGACGGGGTGAGCGACTGGAGCCACACCGTGCCGGGGCCGGCGAGGCGGGCGAGGAAGAGGCCATCACCGCCGAACAGCATGTTCTTCACGCCGCGCACGGTGGTGATCTCGAAGGAAACGCTGTCCTCGAACATGCCCACATGGCCGGGATGCACCAGGAGATCCTGCCCCGGCTGCAGCGTATAGCTGACGATCTCGCCGCCCAGCTCGATGAAGGCCGAGCCCTCGCCCGTGAGGTGCTGCAGGATGAAGCCATCACCGCCGAACACGCCGGCCCCCAGCGTCTGCTGCACCCCGACGCCGAGGGAGAGCGTCGGCGCGCCCGCGAGGAAACCGTGGCGGTGCACGAGATAGCCGCGCCCCGGCGCCACCTGCATCTCGAAGATGCTGCCGGGCACCGTGGCGGCGAACGCCACCAGCGCCTCCCCGCCCTCGGCGGTGAACTCCGTCATGAACAGCCCGCCGCCGCCCAGCGCGCGGCCGATGGCGCCGAAGAAGCCGGTGGAGCCGCCGGTGGCCGTGGTGGTGCGCATGGCGACGTTGGACGTCATCCAGGAGAGACGGTCCGTCTCGGCCAGCACGGTCTCGCCCGGCGCCAGCGTGAAGGTGAGCACGGGCAGCGTCGTTCCGGAAATCTCGTGGCGCATGTTATCTCTCCCGGTAAGGCCGCACCGAGATTAGGGTGAGGACAGGCCCACGCAAGCGAGCCTTCCGGCCAAGCCTGAAACAAGCTGAGGAAAAGCCCATGCGCGCCGCAACGCTCCTTCTCCTCTCGCTGATTGCGACCCCCGCTCTGGCGCAGCAGCCCGCCGTCCTGCCCTATCTCAACGCCCCGGCCGAAGGCGCGCCCATCCTGCGCCCGCCGACGCTCTCGCTCTCCATCAATGGCGGCCCGGCGCGCCGCGCGATCATGGATACCGGCTCCACCGGCGTGGTCGTCTCGGCCAGCGCCATCCCCGGCTTCGACCAATTGACGCCACTGGGGCCGGGCGAGCTCACCTACACCTCCTCCGGCCGCATCATGCGCGGGGTGAACGTGATGGTGCCGGTGACGGTGGCCGGGGCGGACGGCACCAGCGTCACCACCCAGCCCATCCCGGTGCTGGCGGTGACGCGCATCGACTGCCTGCGCAATGCCCGCAGATGCCGGCCCATGGATGCGCCGCGCCGGGTCTCCATGCTCGGCATCGGCTTCGCCCGCGCCAAGGACCGTCAGCCGGGCGCGGGGCCGGGGCGCAACCCCTTCCTCAACGTGGCCGGCATGGGGCAGGCAGGGACGGGCACGGCCGATTTCAAGCGCGGCTATGTGGTGACGCGGCGCGGCGTGCAGGTGGGGCTGGCGAAGGATACCGGCGCGACCTTCCAGAAGGTGAAGCTCGCCAGCGACCCCGCCACGGGCGACTGGGGACCCATCACCGCCTGTCTCGCCCTCAACGCCCGCACGCCCGCCGCCTGCGGCACGCTGCTGCTCGATACCGGGGTGTCCATCATGTACCTGACCTTGCCGCCGGCGCAGACGGACGGCCTCGCCGTGCCCGGCCTGCGCGGCGGGCGGGTGGTGGCGGACGGCGCCAGCCTCGCCATCTCCCCCGGTGCGGGCCAGCCGGCCCCGGCCTACAGCTTCACGGTGGGCGACCGGAGCAATCCGGTGACGCCGGAGCGCGTCATCCTCGTCGGCCGCGGCGACCGGCCGCCCTTCGTCAACACCACCGTGCGGGCGCTGAACACCTTCGACTATCTCTTCGATGCAGACGCCGGGGAGGCCGGGTTCCGGACGGTCGGGCGATAGGGGAGCGAACAAAGCCGGAAGACCGGGCGGCGTCCGATTCGGTCACGCCCTGTTCGTGCTGTGTGCGCGGAGCGGGATATCGATCGTCCGATTCTGGGACACATGCACGCGCCGTATCACCGTCATGGCCGGGCTTGTCCCGGCCATCCACGTCGGGCCGAGAGGACACCGTGCGAAGGCAGGTTCCCAGCCGCTCCACGTGGATGCCCGGGACAAGCCCGGGCATGACGGCCTACAAAGTCAGGAGGTGACAGCCAGCACAGAAGGGGACGAACAAACCCCGAAAACCGGCCGCCGCCTGATTCGGTCACGGCCCGTTCCCGCTCCATCCCTGCCCCGCCCGAACCACCGTCCCGTTCCGGGACAGGCTCACGGCTTCAGATAGAGCGCGAGCCGCGTGGCGGCGTTGCGCAGGTGCTCCTCGGCGGCCGCGCGCGCGGCAGGGGCGTCCTGCCGCTCGATGGCGGAGAAGATGGCCACATGCTCGTCCTGCACCGCCTGGGCGAGGCCGCCGAGGCGGGCGGTGTTGGCGCGGGCGGTGCGGATGAAATGGCGTACCCGGTGGTCGAGGAACTGGGACAGGTCGCGGAAATAGGGATTGCCCGTGGCCTCCACGATGGCGCGATGGAAGGCCATGTCCTCGTCCACCCCCGGCTCGCCGCGCAACACCGCCGCCTGCATGGCGTCGAGCTGGGTCTGGATGCGGCCGAGGTCGTCCTGCGTGCGGCGCACGGCGGCGTGGGCGGTGGCGTTGGCCTCCACCGCCATCAGCAGCTCCACGATGGCGCTCATCTCCGCGCGGTCGCTGAGATCGGCGATTTCCAGCCGGAAGGAGGAGGCGGCGCCGGGATCGGCGACGAAGGCCCCCGCCCCCTGCCGGCTGGTCACGAGGCCGTCGTGCTTCAGCCGGCCCACCGCCTCGCGGACGATGGGGCGGCTGACGCCATAGGTCTCGGACATCTTGTGCTCGGTGGGCAGCTTCTCGCCGGGCTGGAGGCGGCCGGAGGCGATTTCCTCGCGCAGGCGCTGGGCCAGCGTGTCGGCGAGCGAGGGCGCGCGGCCGAGAATGTCGCGGGGCATCGCGCGGGGCGTTTCGCGGGGGTCCGCCATCCTGTGTTCCCTCACCTCCGGCGGCCGTGTGTTGTTGTTGCGCCCGCTGCTGGTGCGGCGCCCCACGGCTCAGCTAGCAATATAAAGACCACCGTTCACATGCACTGTCTCGCCTGTGACGAAGCTTGCCCAATCGGACGCGAGAAAGGCGACGACCCGCGCCACCTCCTCTGCCGTGCCCAGCCGCTTCAGCGGCGTATTGGCGAGCAGCGCCCCGCCATTGGCCGCCATCAGCGGGCGCACCATGGGCGTGTCGATGAGGCCGGGCGACACTGCATTCACCCGCACCTTCGGCGCCAGCTCCTGGGCCAGCGTGCGCGAGAAATTCAGCACCGCGCCCTTGGCCGCCGCATAGTCCGCGTGGCCGACGCTGCCCCTGTGCCCGGCCATGGAGGCGACGTTGACGATGGACGCCCCCTCGGCGAAATGCGGGATGGCGGCGCGGCAGGTGTAGAACACCCCGTCCAGATTCACCGCGATGCCGGTCCGCCAATAGTCGTCCGTCATCTCCGCCACCCGCCGCTCGCGGTAGAGGCCGGCCGAGGTGACGAGCACGTCCAGCGTGCCGAACTTTTCCGCCAGCGCCTTGAGCGCGGCATCCGCCTCTTCCGGCTTCGCCGCATCCTGCCGGAGCGGGAGCACGCGGGCGCCGGTGGGGTCCAGCTCCGCCGCGAAGGCGGAGACGCCCGCATGGTCGAGATCGGTGAGCACGCAATTGGCGCCGAGGTCGAAGAACACCCGCGCGATGGCGCGGGAGATGCCGCCGTTGGCGCCGGTCATCAGCAGGGTCTTGCCGGTGAAGTCGATCATCACGCGCCTCAGGTCATCAGCCAGCCGCCGGCCACGTCCACCACCTGTCCGGTGACGAAGGCCGAGGCGTCGGAGGTGAGGAACACGCAGGTCGCCGCCACCTCCTCCGGCTGGCCGAGACGGCGCAGCGGGGTGGAGAGGCGCACCGCCTCGTTGGCGGTGGAGGCGGTGCCACGCATCATGGGCGTGTCGATACGGCCGGGGGCGATGGCGTTCACCGTGATGCCGTAGGGGCCGAGCTCGCCCGCCAGATGCTTGGTGAAGCCGATGAGGGCGGCCTTGGAGGCGGCATAGTGGACGCCCACGATGTCGCAATAGGTGCGCCCCGCCACCGAGGCGATGTTGACGATGCGGCCCCGCCCCAGCGCCTTCATGCCGGGCGAGAGCGCCCGCACGCAATTGAAGGCGCCGGTGAGGTTCACGTCGATGACCCGCCGCCATTCCTCCGGCGGCATCTCCCAGGCCTCCGAGCGGCGGCCATCCGCCCCGCTCTTGGGCGAGATGCCGGCATTGTTCACCAGCACCTCCACCGGCCCGAGCGCCGCAGTTGCGGCCTCGGCGGCAGCCGCGACGGCGGCATAGTCGGAGACATCGGCGGCAAGGCCGATGGCGGCGACGCCGCGGGCGACGGCGGCTTCCGCGGCCTCGTTCGCCAGCGCCGCATCATGGTCCACATAGGCGACCGCGAGGCCCGCATCGGCCAGCGCATCCGCCTGGGCGCGGCCAATCCCTCGGCCGGCGCCCGTGACGAAAGCAACCCGCGCGCTCACCGGCCGGTCTCCAGCATGATCTTTCCGAGATGGGCGCTCGATTCCATCAGCGCATGCGCCTCGCGCGCCTGTTCCAGCGGGAAGGTGGCGTGGATGAAGGGCTTCACCTTGCCCGCGTCCAGCAGCGGCCACACGTCCCGCATGAGCAGATCGGCGATGGCCTTCTTCAGCGCCACCGGGCGGGCGCGGAGCGTGGAGCCGGTGAAGGTGAGGCGCTTCAGCATGACCGGCATGAGGTCGATGGTGACTTCGCTCGGCTGGAGGAAGGCGATCTGCACGAGGCGGCCTTCCACCGCGAGGGCCTGGAGGTTGCGCGCCACATAGGGGCCGCCCACCATGTCGAGGATTTCCTCGACGCCCTTGCCATCGGTGAGCGCCTTCACCTCGGCGACGAAATCCGTGTCGCGATAATTGATCGCCGCGTCGGCCCCCAGCGAGAGGCAGAAGTCGCACTTCTCCTTGGAGCCCGCCGTGGCGATGACCCGCGCGCCGGCATGGTGCGCGAGCTGGATGGCGGTGGAGCCGATGCCGCTCGATCCGCCATGGATGAGGATGGTCTCGCCCGCCTTCAGCCCGCCGCGGGTGAAGACGTTGTCGTAGACGGTGTAATAGTTCTCCGGCAGTCCGGCGGCTTCCAGCAGGGACAGCGGCTTGGGAACCGGCAGGCACAGGGGCGCCTCGGCAATGCAGTATTCCGCATAGCCACCGGAGATCACCAGCGCGCAGATCTCGTCGCCGATCTTCGGCGAGGTGACGCCCTCGCCCAGCGCGACCACGCGGCCCGCGATCTCGAGGCCGGGCACGTCAGTGGCGCCGGGGGGCGGGGGATAATTGCCGGCGCGCTGGAGGCAGTCGGGGCGATTCACGCCCGCCGCCACCACTTCCACCAGCACCTGCCCGGGGCCGGGACGCGGCACGTCCGCCGTCTCGACCGTCACCACCTCGGGACCGCCAGCGCCCGCAAAGCGGACCTGTCGCATCGTGCTCGAAATCTCTGCCACCGGCTTCCTCCCTTGCGCCTTCTGCGAGGCTTTCCGGCACCTGTCGGCGGCGGTCCTTGCGGCCGCGCCCGGTCCCGGCGGCGCCCTCATCACGGCGCGTTCTGGTCGGCGAGGAAAATACATAGGTCGTACTTGTCAGGCAACTTGGTTATCTGCATTATCCGCCTCGCCAGACGGACCGGCCACCACGCCGGACCGCAGCCGAAGGGCACGAAAACCGTGCCCGAGCAACGGTTTGAATCGCCCGGCCCGAACCGGGGTCGGCGGAGGGAGGAAACCATGAAGTTGTTTGCGCGGGCGGCGATTGCCGCCGCAATGCTTGCTGCCGTGCCGCTGGCTGCGACCCAGCCCGCAGCGGCCCAGGGCACCGTGAAGTTCGGCGCCCTCTATCCCTTCTCCGGCACCCTCGCGCTGCTCGGCGACGAGAGCTTCCGCGGCTTCGAGCTGGCGGTGGAAGAGCGCAACGCGGCCGGCGGCCTCAACGGCCAGAAGATCGAGTTCATCAAGGGCGACGCGGTCGATCCCAACCAGGCGGTCGGCGAGGCCCGGCGCCTCACCTCGGTGGACAAGGTCTCGGCCATTTTCGGCACCTATTCCTCGTCTTTGTCGCTGGCGGCGACGCAGGTGACCGAGCTCGCCAACATCCCCTATTTCGAGCTGGGCGCGATCTCCGATCCCATCACCGAGCGCGGCTTCAAGTACGTGTTCCGCACCAACGCCACGGCGCGCGACTTCGCCAACCGCATGGTCGATTCGATCATCGAGGCCATCGCCCCGGCGCTCAACACCAAGCCCGGCGATCTCAAGATCGGCATCATCCACGAGGACAGCCTCTACGGCCAGACCGTCTCCGGCTATCAGAAGGCCCGCGCCAAGGAGAAGGGCCTCAACGTGGTCGAGGTGCTGCCCTATTCGGCGAAGTCGGTGGACCTCACCCCGGTCATCCTGCGCCTGAAGTCCGCGGGTGCCGACGTGGTGCTCCAGACCTCCTACCAGAACGACACCGTGCTGTTCTTCCGCCAGATGAAGGACCAGGGCTACAAGCCCAAGGCGGTGATGGGCGCCGGCGGCGGCTATTCCACCCGTGACACCATGCAGGCGGTGGGCGCGGAGAACATGGAAGGCGCCCTCGACGTGGACTTCACCCAGTACAACACCAACCCCAAGGCGGCGCCCGGCATCACCGAGTTCGCGGCGAAGTACAAGGCCAAGTACGGCATCGATCCGCGCTCCGGCCACTCGCTCGCCAACTACATGGGCGCCAAGGTGTTCTTCGACGCCATCGCCAGCGCCAAGAGCACGGATGCCGACAAGGTGCGCGCCGCCGTCCTCGCGGTGGACATCCCGGTGGGCCAGACCGCGACCGGCTGGGGCGCCAAGTTCTCCGAGCAGGGCCAGAACACCCGCGCCGTGCCCTTCCTGATGCAGTGGCAGGGCGGCAACCTCGTCACCGTGTTCCCGACGGACGCCGCTGTCGCCAAGATGAAGACCGGCATCGGCGCCAACTGAGCATCAAACTGAGGCGGCGGACCTCCCGCGCCGCCCTGCCCCGCCCGGTCTGGCTCCGGGCGGGGCCCTTCGACACCGGACCGGCGCAGCCCGCTGCGCCCTCGGCCGAAGCCGCGCCCCTGCCCCGGCGCGGCGCCGGTTCGCTGCGCCCCGACGGCACGCCTCACCCACCTGCGCACTGGAGCCAAGCGCGATGGACGTTCTTATCCAGCTGGTGCTCAACGGCATATTGCTCGGCAGCATGTATGCCATCATCAGCGTCGGCCTCACCCTGATCTTCGGCATCGTGCGGGTGGTGAACTTCGCCCACGGCGAGTTCCTGATGGTGGGCATGTATGCCGCCTATCTGCTGGCCGCGAAGTTCGGCCTGCACCCCTATGCCGCCGCGGTGCCCATCGTGATCCTGCTGTTCGCCATCGGTGCAGCGGTGCAGCGCTTCCTCATCCAGCCGCTGCTGGGGGCCGAGGAGCACATCCAGATCTTCGCGACAGTCGGCCTCTCCACCGCGCTGGTGAACCTCGCGCTGCTGGTGTTCGGCGCGGACCTCTATTCCATCCCCCCGTCGGCCGCGCAGGGCTCGGTGATGGTGGGCGGCTTCTCCCTGGTGAAGGGACAGCTCGTGATGTTCGTGTGCGCCCTGGCGCTGGTCGCCGGGCTGCACCTCTTCATGCAGTCCACCGCGCTCGGCCGCGCCATCCGCGCCACCGCGCAGAACCGCAACGCGGCGCTGCTGATGGGCGTGAAGGTGGACCAGATCTACGTCATCGCCTTCGGCATCGGCGCCGGCTGCGTGGGCCTCGCCGCGGCGCTGGTGATGCCGCTCTATCCGGTGACGCCCACCATCGGCACCTACTTCGTGCTCACCGCCTTCGTGGTGGTGGTGCTGGGCGGCATGCGCTCCATGTACGGCGCCTTCTTCGGCGCCATGATCATCGGCCTCGTGGACAGCCTCTCCGGCTACTACATCGCCCCCGACCTGAAGGAAGTCGTCTATTTCGCGCTCTTCCTCGCCATTCTCATCTTCAAGCCCACCGGCCTGTTCGGCCTCGGCCGCGGCACGGAGTGATCCGATGAGCCTTCAAGACTCCTCGCCCGCCTCCACCGCCGGGAAGTCCTCGCCGGCGGCCTCCGGCGGCCCTTCCCTCCTCGCGCGTCTCGCAAATCCGCGGGTCTATTGCGCGCTCCTCGCGCTCTCGCTGCTGGTCATCATCCCGGCCTGGTCGGGCTCGACCTTCGTGATCCACGTCTTCGTCACCATCTGCGTGTTCGGGGCGCTGGCGACCGCGTGGAACATCCTCGGCGGCTATGCCGGCCAGCTCTCGCTGGGTCACACGGTGTTCTACGGCATCGGCGGCTATACGGCGGCGCTGCTTCTGGACAGCTTCGGCCTCTCGCCCTGGATCGGCATGATCGGCGGCGCGGCGCTGGCGGCGCTGGTCTCCGTCGGCATCGGCTATCCCTGCTTCCGGCTGCGCGGGCCGTTCTTCTCGCTGGCGACCATCGCCTTCCTTGAGGTGGTTCGGCTGCTCGCCATCCATTTCAACGGCCTCACCGGCGGCTCGGCCGGCCTCGTGGTGCCGCTCCAGATCGGCTGGCCGTGGATGATCTTCCGCGAGAAGATCAACTATCTCTACATCGCCTTCGGCCTTCTGCTCCTGTCGCTCGCGGTCAGTTACGCCATCCGCAACTCGCGGCTCGGCTATGCCCTCACCGCCGTGCGCGAACGCGACAGCGCGGCCCAGGCGGCGGGCATCAACATCAACGGCGTCAAGCTGTGGGCCATCGCCATCTCGGCGGCGCTCACGGCGACGGTCGGCACCTTCCACGCCATGTACATGACGTTCCTGGAGCCGGCGACGCTGTTCTCTCTCGCCACCGCCATCGAGATCGCCATGTTCGCCCTGATCGGCGGCCTCGGGACGGTGGCGGGGCCCCTCCTCGGGACGGTGCTGGTGGTTCCGCTCGCGGAACTCGCCCGCGGCTGGCTCGGGGCCTCGGCCAACGGCCTGCACGGCTTCGTCTACGGCACCGTGCTGGTCGTCATCACCCTGACCCTGCCCGGCGGGCTGGTGGGCACCTTCGGCCCGTTCGTCACCCGCCTCATCGACCGCCTGCCCGGCGGCGGGCGGACCCGGCCGGAGACCGTTGCACCCGCGGCCAAGCTGGTGGGCGGCACGGTCGGCGAGCCCGTGCTGAAGGCGACCAACCTCGTGAAGCGCTTCGGCGGTCTGGTGGCCACCGACAACGTGTCCCTCACCCTGAAGCGCGGCGAGATCCTCGGCGTCATCGGCCCCAACGGCGCCGGCAAGACCACCGTCTTCGCCCAGCTCTCCGGCTTCCTCGCGCCCAATGCGGGCACGGTGGAACTGCTGGGACAGGACGGCAAATGGCACCAGCCGAAGACGCCCGACGCCTTCGCCCGCCTCGGCATCGGCCGCACCTTCCAGATCGTCCAGCCGTTCGGCAAGCTGACGGTTCTGGAGAACATCATGATCGGCGCCTTCCTGCGCCATCGCTCGGTGGACGACGCCCGCGCCGTGGCGCTGCGCGTCGCCCGCACGGTTGGCCTCTACGAGCTCAAGGACGTAGAGGCGGGCACCCTGCCCATCGGCGGCCTGAAGCGGCTGGAAGTGGCGCGCACGCTGGCCACCGAGCCCACCATCCTCCTCCTCGACGAGGTGATGGCGGGACAGAGCCAGTCCGACACGCTGAAGATGGTGGAGCTGGTGCGTGCCATTCGCGACAGCGGCGTCACCGTCATCGCCATCGAGCACAACATGCAGGCCATCATGAGCCTCTCGGACCGCATCGTCGTCATCGACAGCGGCAAGGTGATCGCCGAGGGCGCGCCGGAGACCGTCGTGCGCGAGCGCCGGGTGATCGAGGCCTATCTCGGGGAGGATTTCGTCCATGCTCAAGGTCTCTGACGTGACCGCCGGCTACGGCCGGACCGTCATCCTCCAGGGCCTCTCGCTGAACGTGGGGCGGGGCGAGGTCGTCACCATCATCGGCTCCAACGGCGCCGGCAAGACGACCCTGCTGCGCACCATCTCCGGCCTTGTGAAGCCCACCTCCGGCTCCATCGAGTTCGACGGCAAGCGCATCGACCGCATGAGCCCGGACGAGATCGTCGGCTCCGGCCTCATCATGGTGCCGGAGGCGCGCCAGCTCTTCCCTGTCATGACCGTGCGCGACAACGTGCTGATGGGCGGCTACCACCCGAACGTCCGTGCCGGAATGATGGAGCGCTTCGAGGAGGTGCTGGACATCTTCCCCCGCGTCCGCGAGCGCCTCTCCCAGCTCGCCGGCTCCCTCTCCGGCGGCGAGCAGCAGATGGTGGCCATCGCCCGCGGGCTGATGGCGAAGCCGAAGCTCCTGATGCTGGACGAGCCGTCGCTCGGCCTCGCCCCCATCATCGTCGGGCAGATGTTCGATGTCATCGATCGCATCTGCAAGAGCGGCACCACGGTTCTCCTCGTGGAGCAGAAAGCGTTCCACGCGCTGAAGATCGCCGACCGCGCCTATGTGATCGAGAACGGCGAGATCGCCATCGAGAACACCGGCGCGGGCCTGCTCGCCGACCCGCACATCAAGACCGCCTATCTCGGCATCTGAGACCGGACCTTTGCCCATGACCGCCCCGACATCCCGAGAGATTTCCGGCCTCACCAAGGTCTACGGCATCCTCGCGGACCCCATCCATCACGTGAAGACGCCGCAGATGCTCAACGCGCTCATGGCGCGCGAGGGCCGCGACGGCGTGATGGTGCCCTTCCACGTTTCGTCCGAGGAACTGCCGCGCCTCGTGGACGGCCTGAAAGCCATGAAGAGCCTCGGCGGCTTCGTGGTGACGGTGCCGCACAAGACCGCCATCGTGGACCTTCTGGACGAAGTGTCCGACAGCGCCCGCCGCATCGGCGCCTGCAACGTGGTGCGCCGGGAGGAAGACGGGCGGCTGGTCGGCGACATGCTGGACGGCAAGGGCTTCGTCGGCGGGCTCATCGCGGCCGGTATCGATCCGAAGGGCAAGAGCGTCTATCTCGCGGGAGCAGGTGGCGCGGCCAATGCCATCGCCTTCGCCTTCGTGGAGGCGGGCGTCGCCCGCCTCACCATCGCCAACCGCACGCGGGCGAAGGCGGAAGACCTCGCCCAGCGCCTCGCCGAGGCGTTCCCGGGCGCGCCGGTGGAGATCGGCACCGCCGACCCTGAAGGCCACGACATCGTCGCCAACGCCACCTCGCTGGGACTGAAGGCGGGCGATGCCCTGCCGCTCGACGCATCGCGGCTGACGAGCGACCAGATCGTCGCCGAGGTCATCATGCAGCCGGAGGAAACCGCCATCCTCGCTGCCGCCAAGGCGAAGGGCTGCCGCACCCATCCCGGCAAGCCCATGCTGGTGTGCCAACTCGATCTGATGGCCGACTTCCTCGGCATGCGCGCGCTTATCTCGCATTCCTCGGGAGCCGCCTCGTGACCGGCGCGCTGGCGGGCCGCTGCGCCCTCATCACCGGCGGCGCCTCGGGCATCGGCCTTGCCGTAGCGCGGGCCTTCCGGGCGGAGGGCGCCTCCCTCGTATTGCTCGACCTCGATCCCGCCGCCGCGTCCGTCGCGGAAGAGCTGGGCGAGACCCTCGCCGTCAAGGGCTCGGTGACGCGCAAGGCGGACATCGTGGCCGCCTTCGATGCCGCCGAGGTGCGGTTCGGGCCGGTGGACATCTGCCTCGCCAATGCCGGCGTCTCGCAGAATGCTCCCACCCTCTCGGTGAGCGAGGAGGAGTGGGAGCGCGTCATCTCCATCAACCTCACCGGCGTGTTCCTCACCGCGCAGGAAGCCGGCCGGCGGATGATCGCGCAGGGCGGCGGCTCGCTGCTGCTCATGGCCTCCATGTACGGCATCGTCGCCGCGCCCGAGCGCATCGGCTACTGCGCCTCCAAGGCCGGCGTCGCCATGATGGCCAAGGCGCTCTCCTGCGAATGGGCGCGCGAGGGCGTGCGGGTGAATGCCCTCGCCCCCGGCTACGTGCGCACCCCCTTCCTCGACGACCTCGCCCAGCGCGGCCGCCTCGACCTCGACAGGCTCAAGGCCCGCACGCCCATGGGCCGGCTGATCGAGACCGAGGAGGTGGCCCGCATGGCCGTTTTCCTCGCCTCCGACCAGGCGAGCGCCGTGACCGGTCAGGTCATGGCCGTCGATGGCGGCTGGACCGCCTACGGCTACCTCTGAACACGTCTGCGGCGGGTGCCGCAGACGTACTGAACACAGCTTCCGGCAGGTGCCGGAAGCATCGAAATGAAACGTTTTAATTGACGGTCCCGACGCCACTCCGAGCGCAGGAGGACGCCGCGGCACGGAGACAAGAGATGCCCGAGACCATTGCCCTTCATCCCGCCGCGCCCTGGGTCGAATTGAAGTCCACGGAGGCCGATTGGGCCACCGCCGACCCGGCTTTGCTCAAGGAGCTGCTGGCGCAGATGGCGCTCATCCGCGCCTTCGAGGAGAAGGTGCTGGAGCTGGCCGGCGAAGGCCTCGTGCACGGCCCGGCCCATTCCTCCATCGGCCAGGAGGGCGGCGCGGCCGGCTCCATCGTGGGCCTGCGCCCCACCGATCAGGTCAACGGCTCCCATCGCGGCCATCACCAGTTCCTCGCCAAGGCGCTGGCTTATGTGGCGCCCGGGCTCGACCCCACCGCGCCGCTCAGCGACGACACCCACGCCCTGCTCCACCGCTCGCTCGCCGAAATCCTCGGCCTCGAGCCCGGCTTCGGCCACGGGCGCGGCGGCTCCATGCATCTGCGCTGGGGTGAGGCGGGCGCCATCGGCACCAATGCCATCGTCGGCGGCGGCGTGCCGCTGGCGGCGGGTGCCGCCTTCGCCCACAAGCGCGCGGGCACGGGGGATGTGGCCATCTCCTATTTCGGCGACGGCGCGGTGAACATCGGCGCGGTGCTGGAAACCATGAATCTCGCCGCCGCGTGGGACCTGCCGCTGCTCTTCTTCATCGAGAACAACGGCTATGCGGTGGCCACCACCGTGGAAGAGGCGACCCGCGAGACCCGCCTCTCCGGTCGCGGCACCGGCTTCGGCATTCCCTCGTGGAAGGTGGACGGCATGGACCCGCTGGCGGTCCATCTCGCCACGCAGGAAGCTTTGAAGATCATGCGCGCGGGCAAGGGCCCGGCGGTGATCGAGGCAGACGTCTACCGCTATTTCCACCAGAACGGCGCCCTGCCCGGCTCCGCTTTCGGCTATCGCACCAAGGAGGAAGAGGCCTCCTGGCGCGCCCGCGATCCCATCAAGCGCACCGGCGCGGCGCTGGTGGCGCGCGGCGTGCTCACGCAGGATGATCTCGACGCCCTCACCGAACGCGCGCAAGCGGCCATGGCCGACGCCGCCGCGCAGCTCGTCGAGACCGTGGGCAACAAGCGCCGGGTGATGCCCGGCATGTGGCCCAACGTGTCCTTCGTGGACGAAGGCATCCGCGGCGATCTCTCTGAACTTTCGGGCAAGCGCGCCGAGGAGGAGGCGACCTATCGCGGCCGCCTTTCCGAGCGCAAGTTCGTGGACGCCATCGCCGACGTGCTCCACCGCCGCTTCGAGACGGACGAGCGCTTCGTCATCATGGGCGAGGACATCCACAAGCTGAAGGGCGGCACCAACGGCGCCACCCGCGGCCTCGCCGCCGCCTTCCCCGACCGCTGTTTGGGCACGCCCATCTCCGAAGGCGCGTTCGCGGGCCTCGCCGGCGGCATCGCCATGGACCGGCGCTACCGGCCCATCATCGAGTTCATGTATCCCGACTTCATGTGGGTGGCCGCCGACCCGGTGTTCAACCAGATCGGCAAGGCACGGCACATGTTCGGGGCGGATGTTCCGGTGCCGCTGGTGCTGCGCACCAAGATCGCCATGGGCACGGGCTACGGCTCCCAGCATTCGCTGGACCCCGCGGGCGTGTTCGCCACCTCCCCCGGCTGGCGCATCGTCGCGCCGTCCACCCCGTTCGACTATGTGGGCCTGATGAATGCCGCGCTGACCTGCGAGGACCCCGTGCTCGTGATCGAGCATGTGGACCTCTACCAGACCTCCGGCGCCATTCCCGACGGCGACCTCGACTACATCATCCCCTTCGGCAAGGCGAAGGTGGTGCGGCCGGGCGGCGAACTCACCATCCTCACCTATTCCGCCATGGTCCATCGCAGCCGCGAGGCGGTGGAGGAACTGGGGCTCGACGCCGAGATCATCGACCTGCGCTCTCTCGACCGGGCCGGGCTCGACTGGGACACCATCGGCGAGAGCATCCGCAAGACCAACAACGTGCTGATCGTGGAGCAGGGCTCCCTCTCCACCTCCTATGGCGGCTTCCTCGCCGACGAGATCCAGCGCCGCTATCTCGACTGGCTGGACCAGCCGGTGCAGCGCGTGACCGGAAAGATCGCCTCGCCCACCATCTCCAAGGTGCTCGAGCGCGCCGCCTTCGCCGGCAAGGAAGAGGTCATCGCGGGCCTCGCCGTCACCATGGCCGCGAAAGGCACGCCGCTGCCGGGAATGCCCGGCGCCGCCCTCTAGTCCCATTCGGATCGAAGACGATGGACAGTTTCGATTACATCGTGGTGGGCGGCGGCACCGCAGGGTGCATCCTCGCCGCCCGGCTCTCGGAAGACCCGCGCCGCCGCGTGCTGCTGCTGGAGGCGGGCGGCACCGACAAGGGCTTCTGGGTGCCCATCCCGGCCGGCTTCTCCAAGCTCCTGTCGGGCAGCGCCTTCAACTGGCGCTTCAACACCGAGCCCGAGCCCAACACCTACGACCGCCCCATCGTGGTGCCGCGCGGCAAGGGGCTCGGCGGCTCCACGCTCATCAACGGCATGATTTTCGTGCGCGGGCAGAAGCAGGATTTCGACGGCTGGGCCCAGCGCGGCGCCACCGGCTGGGGCTATGACGACGTTCTGCCCTATTTCAAGAAGTTCGAGCGCTTCGACGAGCCGGATGCGGACCCCAGCGTGCGCGGCACGGACGGCCCCATCAGCATCGTGCGCGTGACGGAGCGGCCGGTGCTCTCCGAGGCCTTCCTCTCGGCGGCTGAAGAGGCCGGCTTTCCCCGCAATCCCGATTACAACGGGAAGGATCAGGAAGGCTTCGGCTATTATCAGGTGAACCAGCGCGGCGGACGGCGCTGGACCGTGGTGGACGGCTATCTGCGCCCTGCCCTCTCCCGCCCCAACCTCAAGGTCGTCACCCACGCGCAGGCCCTGCGCCTCGTGCTCGACGGGCGGCGGGTGACCGGCGTGGTGTATCGGCGGGATGGGAAGGAAGAGACCGCGTTCACGGCCGGCGAGGTGCTGCTCACCGCAGGCGCGGTGCAGTCACCCCATCTCATGGAACTCTCCGGCATCGGCCATCCGGACGTGCTGAAGGCGGCGGGAATTCCCGTGGTCCATGCGCTGCCGGGCGTCGGCAACAATTATCAGGACCATTTCGCCACCCGCATGAACTGGCGGGTGAAGGAGCCTATCACCCTCAACGAGCAGACGCGGGGCATCGCCCTCGCCAAGGCGGTGGCGCAGTATTTCCTCACCCGCAAGGGCATCCTCACACTGGGCACGGGCCTCGCCCATGGCTTCGTGAAGACGCGGCCGGGCCTCGCCGGGCCGGACGTGCAGTACTTCTTCATGCACGCGAGCTACGCCAACGCCGCCGACCGGGCGCTGGATCATTTGCCGGGCATGACCATCGGCGTCACCCAGCTGCGGCCCCATTCGGTGGGCTCGATCCATGCGAAGAGCGCCGACCCGCTGACGCCGCCGGCCATCCGACCCAACTTCCTCGCCGTGGAGGAAGACCGCGCCTGTCTTGCCGCCGGCATGCGGATCGCCCGCGACATCGTCGGGCAGACGGCCATGGACCCTTATCGCGCCTTCGAGATGAACCCCGGGCCGGACTGCCGGAGCGACGCCGACTTCGTGGAGTTCGCCCGCCGCACCGGGCAGACCATCTACCATCCCGTCGGCACCTGCGGCATGGGCACCGGGCCGCAGGCGGTGGTGGACCCGCACCTGCGCGTCGTCGGTCTTTCCGGCCTGCGCGTGGTGGACGCCTCGGTGATGCCGACGCTGGTCTCCGCCAACACGGCGGCGGCGGTGATGATGGTCGCGGAGAAGGCGGCCGATCTCATCAAGGCGGACGGCAGAGCCTAATCAGCGGCAGCGCTACGTCAAACGCCAAAAGCCGGCGCGGGGATTTCCCCGGCCGGCGCCGAACGCCCTGTCCGCGATCCCGAGGGATCAGCGGCGGCGGAAATTCTGCTGACGGCGTGCGCCGGGCGGCGGGGCGTTGCCCTCGGCCTTGTGGCGGAAGTTGATCCGGCCGCGATCGAGATCGTAAGGCGACATCTCCACCACCACGCGGTCGCCCTCGATGGTGCGGATGCGGTTCTTCTTCATCTTGCCGGCCGCATAGGCCAGGATCTGGTGGTCGTTGTCGAGCCGGACCCGGAAATTGCCGTCCGGCAGCACTTCGGTCACAGTTCCCTCGAACTCCAGCAGTTCTTCCTTCGCCATATAGTCGTCTCCAGCTGTCCCGCGACGCGGGACGAATTTGGCGGGCTTATCTCACAAAATCGCCCGATTTCCCATAGGTGGGACACGCCGGCCCGGGAAAAAGGCCCGGCGTGTCCTGTTCAACGCAGTGTGACGCGCGAGCGGATGCTCAGTTCACTGGCCGCTTGGCACCGGCAGGGCGGCCCGCAGGACGCTCGCCCCGGTTGGACACCGCCTTCATGAAGCCGAGGCCGCCGAGATCGTTGCCGGGACGCGAACCACGCTCACCGCCACGATCGCCCGCCCGCTCGCCGCCACGGCCTTCGCCCTGGGGACGCGCGCCACGGCCTTCACCGCTGCGGTTCTGGCCGTCGCGACGGCCGGCGCCGTTGCCGGACCGGCTTCGGATCCGTCCTGCTTCGCCACCCCGAGCTGCGCTTCCAGATCGGCCCACCGCGCCTCGGGCCAGCGATCCGCCCCGAGGATCCACGCGGCCGCGCGGGCATAG
>NZ_JAYRPE010000062.1:0-45993 GCF_041911315.1 Xanthobacter sp.
ACGACCGCTGCGGCGCCTCGCATCTCGCGAGGCGCCGCTCCTTCTCACTTCGGGATTATGCGGAGTGCCGCGATCGACAAAGCGCCAAAAAATCGGCGTGCACAGCACGCCACTCCGCATAACACCTTACTCCGCATAATCTGCGCGGCCGACCAGAACCCGGTGGCTGGGGGCGTTCTGGCCTGTGGCGCGCTGGTCGGGGACGATGCGCACGTTCTTGGCCTGGACGCTGAGGGTGACGATTTCGCCGGTGAACTCGTTCGAGCCGGTCTTCTTGAAGGTGCCGATGGTCGCCATGGTATTTCTCCGTTTTCCGTTCCCGAGACCGCACCATGCGGCCTCGATGGCGATCGGTGGGCCGGAGGCGACCGACGACGCATCGCTCGCGACCGCAGCAACGCGGAGGACGGCGCAGAATCGACTTTCTTGTCTCGCGAGGAATGACGGCCTTGGCCGGCAGGGGAAGAAAGTCGAGACGCGCTGTTGCGGCATAGGCGGTCGAGGCGTCAGCCGTCCTTCGGCCAGATCAGCCCATTGGAGAGGCCGTTTGGTGCGGTCTCGGGAACGGATAGCAGACGGAGAAGCTGGTGATGATCCTCGCCTGAAACCAGCCGGAACGATGTTCCCGCCGATCTTCACCCATATCCTTGGCGCAGACGCTTGGCTTCGCCCGTTGCCCCCTAGGGAGAACATGCACTCCAGACACTGTCGGTTCGCGTCGCGCCAGACAGCCTGCTCGTGCCACCAAATGCTTCGCGGCAGCTGACATAGGCCTTGACGGTGATACGGTGCATCATCACGCAGTGTCCGTACCTCCCGTCACGGGACCGAGCCGCTGCCTCTTTTTGATCCGCCTACGACGAGCCGCGATCTCAAGCCTGAACAAGGCCTCGGCCGGATTGGCCGTCGCCTGCCATTCCAGCGATCCGCAGGAAGGCCGCAGTGCCGACGGCAACCGCGCCGATGATCGAGAAAGCGATCTGCCATCCCTCTGAGGGCATGAGGTGTTTCGCGATGCCGTGCGTCGCGTGATAGCCGGCGACAACGGCTGGCGCGACGAAGACGAGCGCGATCGCCAGTTTCGCACAAAGCGGGCGAACGGTTCCAAGCAGGAGTTGGCCAGCGCCGAAGGTGCACCCAGCGGCTAGTGCTCCGACAAGGATAGCGCCAAGCCATCCTGCGCCGGAATTCATCGCCCACATGCCGGTGGTCACACCGACGAAGAAGGGAAGCGCGAACACTGCGAGCGTGAAGAGCAACCAGCAGAGGAAGCCGATTGCAACTATGCAGAGGAGGATGCCGAGAATGATCATGGTGGTGTCTCCGATAGGAAAGTTCTAGCGGCTGCGCCTTCCACCACCACCGCGGCGCAATGCCGACCATAGCAAAAAAATGAGTGCCTGCCGAAGCGAAAACCGCTGAGGTTTTCGCTTCGGCAGGCATGATCTTCGCCTCGTCATGAGGCGAAAGGGTCGATTTCGCCGACGATGCCGGCATCATCGCCATCGTATTCGTTGGCGGGAACAACCGAGAGCGTGCCATCGCCGGCGCGGAAGATCACGATGGCGACCATCAGGGTGGCGGCGAGGCTGAAGGCGAAGGCATGTGCGTCGGGGAAGGACATCGAACCGGCTCCTGTTTCGAGCGGAGGACCATCCCCCGCTGACAGGCGCCCGATGTGTTCGGCCGATGGCCGCGATCACCGCGCTGGCGAAGCCGGCGCGGCGGCACGCTATGCGTAGTCCGACCCCTTGCGGGTTGATGGCGTCAGGCCATCGGCTGGACCAAGGATCAGCGACATGAAGCGGGGGTGGTTTTCCGACCGCACGGCTCGCCGGTTACACTTTCCCGACAAGTTGCATTCGGCTTCTGCCGACAAGTCAATCGAGGACGATTTTCTTCCCGATCTGCGTCTCCAGATGATCGAGCTGCTTGTTCAAGCTGACGGTGACAAAATGCTCGGTGTGAGCAACGGCTTCCAAGAAGTCGGGTAGCTCGTCGAGCGGGAGTGCCGATGTGCTCAGATGTCGAATGACGACGCGGTCCGGCTCGTCCTTCACCGCCAGAGTTAGGCGCACCAAGTCGGACTTGTCGGTATGCGCGGCGATGGTGTTACGAAGCTCAATCAGGCGGCGATGCACCTCCATTCCGTCCGCCGAACCATTGTAGACCTTCTTCGCATCAAGCATCGGAATGCCGGGACCGGACGATGCGAAACATCGACCGTATGCCGTGACCCCCGCAACGAAATACGCTTGCGTTCGAAAGACCTTATCGGTATCGGCGGGATCGTCCCGCATCCATTCGAAGTTTTTACGCGCACTGAGAAGGTTCGTGAGCATGTGCGTCCACTGCGTCAGGCGCTCGTAGCCCGGCGGGTCTATCCCAAAACCTCCGGCTGCAGCCGCTTCCATATGTGGCTTAAAGTCTTCTTCGCTAATTTTGCTCATTGATCCGCCAGCATCCCTTTGGAGATTGCAGGTCACTTAACACAACGAAGCTTGTCCGGAGTAAAGCTGAAGGCGGCGCTCACGCGCCGCCGAATTTCCAGACCGGGATGCCGAGCTTCTTTGCCTTGTCGGCGAGGTTGTCGTTGATGCCCGTGCCGGGGAAATGCATCACGCCCTTCGGCACTATGTCGAGCATTTCGTCATTGCGTTTGAAGGGCGCTGCGCGGCCGTGCTTCGTCCAGTCGGGTGCGAAGCCGATCTGCGGCACATTGCGGTTCTTGGCCCAGAGCGAGGCGATCTTTTCGGCGCCCTTCGGGGATTTGCCGTGGATCAGCACCATATCGGGGTGCTTCTCATGCACCTGATCGAGCTTGGCCCAGATAAGCCGGTGATCGTTGAAATCGAGTCCGCCGGTGACGACGATTTTCGGCCCCGGTGGCAGGAGCACTTCCTGCTCGGCCCGCTTCTTGGCCATGAGGAAGTCGCGGCTATCGATCATCGCCGAGGTCAGGTTGCGATGGTTCACCTTTGAGCCGGTGCGAGGGAGCCATAGTTTGCCGATCTGGCGTTCGTAGTGTTCAGCGGCTTGGTCGCGCATCAGCTCGAAGGCGGTCTGCCGTTCGATGAGCGTCTTGCCCTCGGCGATCTGGCGCTCGAGTTCGACCGACTTCACCTCGCTACCGTCCTGCTGCCGCTGCGAGCGCTTCTGCGCCTGTTCATTGTCGTCCAGTTCGCGGCCGATCCGCTCGGTGGCGCGATGGAAGACGTTCACGGTCGACCAGAGGAGATCGTCGAGGTCGGGTTCGAGGCGCGTGTCCTGCAGGCTGGATATCAGGGCGTCGAAGATGTCCGCGATTGCGCCCGCGACCTGATTGCCGTCGGGCAAGAGGCGCTGGTCTGGCTCGTCGGCGAAGGGGCGGTAGCCGTGAAGCTGCAATTCGTTGAGGACGTGGTCGGTGGGCGAGGATTCGTGGTGGGGTTCGTAGTCGTCGTGCTCGCTCATGGGATGCTCCTTTGGCTGGACCGCGACCGTCGCGGCCTTCATGGCGACGGAGCCCACGGGCGGAGCGGACCTGCACCCGCCGCGCGCGCCGGGCCGGAGCGAACGCGGAGGATGCCGGAGGCCGGCTATTTTGTTTCGCGATGGAAAGGCGGCCTTGGCCGCCGCCGGAAAATAGTCGGCCGCAAGCATTGCCTGTCCGAACCGCTTGTGGGCCGATCGCCCTCTCGAAGGCCGAGGCGCGGTCCTCTCCAAAGGATCGTGCATCCATGCGAGCGCGACGGCGGCCATGCGCCGCCACCGTTCAGCGCCCGACCTACGCCGCCAGCGACATGAAGCGGGCGACGTCCTGCGGTGCGAGCTGCACCCTGATCTGCGCCATCAGCGCGTCACGGCCGAAGGTGCGGAGATCCTCGTTGAAGTCCCCGAGCATGGGAGAGAGGGCAATGGCCTCGATCCCGACCGCGTTCGCCCGTTCGATCAGGGTGTTTCGCGCTCCATCCCCGGCGTGATCGTTGTCGCGCACGACATAGAGCCGACGCAGCGTGTCGTGGAACTGGATGGCAGCGAGGTGAGCCGCGGAGAGTGCCGCCGCCGCCGACATGCCGGGCATGACCTCACGGGTGGAGAGCACGCTCTCGATACCTTCGCCTGCCGCCATCACCTCGCCAGGGAGCCCGAAGCGGACCGCGTGCCCGAGGAGGTCGCCCATCGCTTTGCGCTGGATGTCGATCGGTGCCTTGCCAGAGCCATCGGGGGATAGCCAGGTCCGGTGCGCGCCGGTGATCCTGTCGGAGAGATCGGTGACGATGCCGATCATCGCCGGCCAGGTCTCGGTCGGGCTGTGCTCGTCGGGTCGATAGTAGCAGCGGGGATGGAAACGCAGGTTTCCGGTTCCGTGCAAAGCCGTAATCCCGCGACCGCGCAAATACGCTTCTACGAGCGTACGGCCGATCGGCTGACACATGGCCACCAGCCGCCGTGCGGCCTCGGCCGACCCCGATGGTGCGGGCGTGCGAGCGTGCTGTTTTGGCCGTGGATCGGGATCGGTCTGCGGCAGGCTGAGGAACAGTCGGGCCTCTTCGGCGACGTCTGCGAAGTCGATGAGGCCCAGCGATTCACGGATCACATCGAGGAGATCACCATGTTCGCCCGTCGCGGCATCGGTCCACTTGCCGGCAGGGCCTTTGGCGCTGTCCTTCAGGCGCACGAACATCGACTGGCCGGGCGTATTGCGGACATCGCCAACCTGCCAATAATTGCCCTGTCGGCGTCCGGCGCCGAGATAGCGTTTGCACACCGCCTCGGCCTGCCGGCCGAGACGGGATGCGAGATCGGAAGCGTCGCGGCAAGCCATCACGCAGCCTCCCGCTCGCCGATGCGGGCCACCGGATAGGTGTCGATCAGCTTGCCGAGCACAGTCGGTCCCGTGCTGTCGATCGGCACGAAGAAGCGCAGCTTCCACGAGATAATTTCCGTGAAGAGGCCGTAGGCGCGAAGGCGATCGCGCATGGTCTCGGTGAAGCCGGAAAGCTCGATACGATGTGCGCCCATGACGCGCACGCGGCGAAGCTGGAGCCCTTCGGCGAGGTCAAGAATCGTGCGGCCGTCGATGAGGGCCGCATAAGCAGCATCACCCGACAGGTCGGTGGCGCCGGTGGATGCGGCGTTCGCGGCCCAGGCCGGCGAGACGCGGCGACCGATGATGCGCTCGCCATCATCGGTCTGAAGCCGATAGACGCGGGTCGACTCGTTCGGCAGGCGCTTCCACACCGGCAACAGCAGTCCGGCAACGATGTGGATTGTGCTTTCGCTGAAGGTCGGCACGTCGTCGAGTTCACGAGACCAGGCGGCAGCGAAAGCACGCCGGCCGGCCTCCTGCCAATGGCTCTCTGCCATCGACTTCAACGAGGCGTGGTGGTGTTCCATCGGCCGGATCAGCCGGACGCGGCGTTCGATCTCGCCGTCGTCGAGCATCAGCGACGGCGCCGGAACCTGCACGGCGGCACGACCCGAGCGCTCATTGACGAGCAGCTTCGCACCACGATCATCGAGCCAGCCGAGCGCATCGTCGAGCGCGAGCGGACGATTGCGCTCGCGCTGGGTGATGGTGAGCAGCCGCGTTTCCGCACCCGACGCAGGATGGGTGTAGATCGTGCTGCGGTCGGTGACGACAAAGCTCTCCGCCGTCAGCGTCTCCAGCCCGACGTCATAGACGCCGCTGGTGATCGCGCCGGCCACCTTGGCATCGAGAAGCTGCTCGAACGCCGTGAAGAGGATGCCCTGCAGCTCGATCGTGAGCGCGAGCAACCTGTTCAAGAAGGTGGTGATCGGCGGCAGTTCGTCCTTGATGCCATTGTCGTCCATCAGCTTCAGGCCGGTCGCGGACTCGAAGCGATGGAGCGAGCAACCCTCGATCTTGCCGCGCACGATCAGGAGATAGAGCTGGCGCAGCGCGTCGCGGGCGTAACAGGATTCCAGATTGTCCTCGGGCCGGAACAGGCCTTGGCCGCCGGTCTGGCGCTGCCCACGGGTGATCGCGCCGAGCGTATCCAGCCGCCGCGCGATCGTGCTGAGGAAGCGTTTCTCCGCCTTCACGTCGGTCGCGATCGGACGGAACAGCGGCGGCTGCGCCTGGTTCGTGCGGTTGGTGCGCCCGAGGCCCTGGATGGCGGCGTCGGCTTTCCAGCCCGGCTCGAGGAGATAGTGGACGCGCAGCCGCTGGTTCCTGGCCGACAGCTCGGCGTGGTAGCTGCGCCCGGTCCCACCCGCATCGCTGAACACGAGGATGCGCTTCAGGTCGTCCATGAAGGCGGCCGTCTCGGCGAGATTGGCCGACGGCGCGCGGTTCTCCACGGCCAAGCGGTCGCCCATGGAGTCGGCACCCGGCTTGCGGACGATGCGGCGCGAGCGGCCCGTCACCTCGGCCACGATGTCGGAGCCGAAGCGCTGCACGATCTGGTCGAGCGCGCCCGGCACGGGCGGCATCGATGCGAGACGTTCGATCAGCTCGTCACGGCGTGCGACCGCTTCGCGGCTCTCGACGGGTTGGCCATCGCGATAGACCGGACGCGACGACAGATTGCCCTCGCCATCGCTGAATGGCTCGTAGAGCTGGACCGGGAAGGAATGCGCGAGATAGTCGAGCACATATTCGCGCGGCGTGATGTCGACGCGAACGTCACCCCATTCCTCGGTCGGAATCTCGGCCAGGCGACGTTCCATCAGCGCTTCGCCAGTCGAGACGATCTGGATGACGGCGGCATGGCCGGCCTCAAGATCACGCTCGATCGAGCGGATCAGGGTCGGCGTCTTCATGCTGGTCAGCAAATGGCCGAAGAAGCGCTGCTTCGCGCTCTCGAACGCCGAGCGGGCGGCGGACTTGGCCTGCCGGTTCAGCGTGCCGTCGCTGCCGGTGATGTTGGCAGCCTCCATCGCCGCGTCGAGATGATTGTGGATGATGGCGAAAGCGCCGGCATAGGCATCGTAGATGCGGCGCTGCTCATCGGTCAGCGCGTGCTCGACCAGCTCGTATTCCACACCGTCGTAGGAAAGTGACCGCGCGGTGTAGAGGCCCAGCGAGCGCAGGTCGCGCGCGAGCACCTCCATCGCCGCAACGCCGCCATCCTCGATCGCCTCGACGAATTCCGCTCGGGTGGCGAACGGGAAATCCTCGCCGCCCCAGAGGCCGAGCCGCTGGGCATAGGCGAGATTGTGGACGGTGGTGGCGCCGGTGGCGGAGACGTAGACGACGCGCGCGTCCGGCAGGGCGTGCTGGAGCCGAAGGCCGGCGCGTCCCTGCTGCGAGGCGGCGACGTCGCCGCGTTCTCCCTTGCCGCCTGCGGCGTTGGCCATGGCATGGCTCTCGTCGAAAATGATCACTCCGTCGAAGTCGGAGCCCAACCAATCGACGATCTGCCGGACGCGCGAAACCTTCTCGCCGCGGTCGTCGGAGCGCAGCGTGGCGTAGGTTGCAAATAGGATGCCTTCCGACAGGGTGATGGATTTGCCCTGCGCGAACCGCGATAGCGGCGTGACCAGCAGGCGCTCCATGCCGAGCGCCGACCAATCGCGCTGCGCGTCCTCGATCAGTTTGTCGGACTTCGAGATCCAGACGGCCTTGCGGCGGCCCTGGAGCCAATTGTCGAGGATGATGCCGGCCGACTGGCGGCCCTTGCCGGAACCGGTGCCGTCGCCGAGCATGAAGCCGCGGCGGAAGCGAACGGTGCCCACGGCATCGGCGGCCGCGGCCTTTACGAGATCGAAGGTCTCGTCGACCGTCCACGATCCGGCGAGATAATCGCTGTGCGCTTCTCCGGCATAGATCACCGTTTCGAGCTGGGCGTCCGACAGAAGGTCGTGGATGTTCGCAGGCAGAATCGGGCGATAGGTCGGCTTGGGTGGCGCGACGCTCGCCATAGCGGCCGATTGCACGAGCTTGGTCGGATGCGCCTGAGAACCGCGAATACGGATCGACTGCAATCCGTATTCTTCATAGATCGCGTCGGTCAGCCGCGTGCCGTCAGGTGGCGTCCAGTCGATGGTCTCATAGGCAAGTTCGATTCCCTGAAGATCGGCGGCTACGGCAGCGGCCTGCCAGGTGGCCGCGCGCGAGAGATGGCCGCGCACGGTCCTGGGCGCCGCGGTCGGGAGCGGAGCGGCGATCGCCGGCAAGTCGACCGGCAGGCGTGGCGGAACATTCGTCTCGATCCAGCCGAGCAGCGTGGCAGCATCCGGCGCCATGCCGGGCGAGACCGGGAACATGGTGGGGTCATCGGCGGGCCGCTTGTCGATGACGGTGAGTCGCATCGGGAAGGTCGTGCCGTGCCTGGCATAGACGGCTCCGGCGATACCGGCAGAGAAGACGATCGTACCGCGCTCCTGAAGGCGGACGAAGGCGTCACGCCAGTCCGGCAGGTCCGACCCCACATTGGCGCCGGTGATCGCCACCATGCGTCCGCCCGATGCGAGCCGGTTCAGCGCCGACGTGATATGACGAAACCCGGCATCGGAGACACGGCCGACGACATGCGCCATCGCCGAGAACGGCGGGTTCATCAGCACGACAGACGGGATCGCTGCGCGATCGAGATGATCGTCGATCTGCGCTGCGTCGAACTGGGTGACGCGAAGGGCCGGAAAGAGAGAGGCCAGCAGATCGGCGCGGGTCTCAGCCAGCTCATTGAGGATGAGCGAGCCGCCGGCCGTCTGGGCGAGGATCGCGAGAAGGCCGGTGCCCGCGGAAGGCTCCAGCACGCGGTCGGTCGGCGAGATGGCGGCTGCGGTGAGCGCTGCCAACCCGAGCGGGACCGGCGTCGAGAATTGCTGGAGGGCCTGCGATTCCTCGGAGCGGCGCGTGTGCGTCGGCAGCAGGTCGGCGATCCGGGTCAGGACGGAAAGACGCTCCGCCGGAGAAGCGGCTTTACTGAACAGCGCCTTTCCGTATTTGCGTAAGAACAGGACGGTGGCGACCTCGCACGCCTCGTAGGCGGTTTTCCAGTTCCAGAAACCGGACGCATCGGATGCGCCAAAAGTAGTCTCCATGGCGCTGCGCACGATCAAGGCATCGATACGCGCGCCGTGTTCGAGATGGGCGAGCAGGACATTCGCCGCGGCAAGGACGGCGGCCGACGGCGCGGCAGGCGCGCCGGTCACGGGTAGAAGGATGGTCATCGGGAAGTCCTCGGGAGAGCGGGAACGGGAACGTCCGAACGGCTCTCTCTCTCGAACCGGTCGGACTCATTCCATCCCGGCGGGCCTCTCACTCTCGAAGGCTGGCATAAAAAAGTTGGGCCGGCTCGCGTCGCGGATGCGATCCGCTGGACGGACGAACCGGCCCAGACTTGACCCAGCAGCGCTTTTTCGAGATCCGTCGCAGGGCGAAGCGATGTCCCCAGGAAAGACCGAAGGGCGGTGAAATCGTGGGCGGGCTTGGGACCGTAAGTTTACTCCGCGAAAAAGCGTGATCCTCCACTCGTCGGAGCCAACCATGAAGCGGCTACCGCGCCGACTTTAGAGAGCAGCCAGAGACCTGGCGGGACTGTCAGGTCACGACCGGCTCGACGCGGCTCCGATCTTACGGCACTCTTCCCCATTGAACCGTTGGGCCAATCTTATGGAAAGTTGGAGGATAAATGCAGGACGAGAGTAATGCCCTTGCGGCGTTGCAAGACTTGCGAGCGAGCATCGACAACATTGATGCAGCAATAATCTACATGTTGGCCGAGCGCTTCCGCTGCACTCAGCGCGTAGGCGCCCTCAAAGCTGCTCACAATTTGCCTCCCGGCGACCCGACACGTGAAGCTTTTCAGATCGCCCGCCTACGTCAGCTAGCTGGCACCGCCCATCTCGATCCAGATTTCGCAGAGAAGTATCTCGCCTTCGTAATCCAAGAGGTAATTCGTCATCATGAAACGTTTCCACGAGCATCTTGACTACCGTTATCCAATAGAGAAGCGCCCGACCGAACGGCGGGGCGCTTTGCAGATGGGCGAAGGGCGCCGGGTGTCTCAACTATGATGTTGCCTCAGGCCGCACGAAACCGTCCGGATCGTCAGGGTCCGGCGGTAGATAGGCGTCATAGGGATTCCCGTCGGCGAGATGGCCGAAGGGCGTGACGACATAATCTGCGCTATCGCGCCCCACGGCGCAGATGACATAGCGCTTGGCGCCGGTTTGGGCGTCGAGGCATTCCATGAGCGCAAGATTGCCGTCTGCCGCCGCGCGTAGCAGCGTCTGGAAATTGCTTCGAGCGTGATCGGGGATGCTCATGTCCGCTCTCCATCATCGGATAGCGTCTCGGCAAGCCAGCCATCGGTGTAGATCCAGTCCACCGTCTCGCCGGTCGCGAGATCGAGCACATGCGCGCCGCCGCCAAAACCGTCGAGGCGTGGCCGCGAGCAGGTGTTGGCGTATTGGAATCCCCAGCGACCGGTGAGATTGAACGTGGCGGCGCAGCGTTTCACGAACTGGATCAGACGCTCGGGATCGCCGGTGTCGTCGTCGCGCATCCAGAGCTTTGTGCCGCCGTGCTCGGGCTGGATCGAGAGCAGGAAGGCTTCGGAAGGTGGCTCCTCCGACGCGCCTTCTTCGGAAAGCTGATTGTAGAGATCAAGCGCCCGCGCGGCGTTGTCGGGCGTGCCGACATCGAGCAGGCATGAGAAATGGGTGCAATAGTCGGCCATGTCAGGCTCCTGAAAACGAAGAAGCCCGGCGCGAGGCCGGGCTTGTGAGGGATGGAATGGAGCGGTCGGATCAGTAGCCGAACCGCCAGGATGGCCACGGTTGGCCGTCTTCGGATGCGGCCACGGCCGCGGCGAGGTAGGTCGCATCGCCCTCGACCACGGCGGGATCGCGCACGGGCGTCTCGTCGATGACGGTGACACAGGTCACGCAGTCATCATCGACCTCGACATGAACGGGGACGAGGTATTGGAAAACGACGCGGCGACCGCCGGTGTGCTGATGAACGGGCATAATGATCTCCGTGAAAAAGCGCAGGGGACGGCCCGAGCCGCCCCCCGCTCTTCTCGTCATTCGGCCGCGACCAGGGCCTGTTCGTCCTCCTCGGCAACGGCGTCGTCCTCGCCGTCCTCGGTAAGGAAGTCCGGCAATGCGGCGTCTTCGCCATCATCGGCCTGGTCAGCCCCGATGGGCTGCTCGCCATCGAGGGACGCCAGACGCAGCGGTTCCGGCAGCCAGCCGGTTTCCGCCAGGAGACGTTCGGCTTCCTTGGCCATGTCGCCCTTCTTGAGGTGGTCGATGAGCTGGGCGGCCCGTTCGCCGGCACCTTCGCGCACGGCTGCCAGAATGCGGGGCTTGGTGACGCGGCCGAGATAATTGCCGACCGTGGGCTTCCAGCCGGCGGCCACCATATCCATCCCGGTTGCCCGCGCGAGGCGGTCGGCTTGCGCCAGGCGCACGTCGAGGCCGTGCTGACTGACGCCCGAGCCGGAATACGGGTTCGGCCGCTCGAACAGCGCGTTCACACCGTAGCTGACGCAAAGGGCCAGCAGCTCCATGCGCGTGCCGTCATCGAGCTCGGTCAGCCAGTCCCAGAGCGCCTGATCGTCGGCGGGGACGTGATCCCCCCAGCGCTCATGGCGATCGTTCACCGCCTTGGCCGAAGGGCTGTCCTTCAACTCCTCGGACTGCGCCGAGAAGAAGGTGTGGCGAACATTCGCCTCGAGGCAGCCCGTCGGGTTGGTGTGGATGAAGGTGTCGCCGAGGAGCTTGTGCAGCAACATCGTCATGGCGACGTGCGGATTTTCCGCCAGCGCATTGCGCAGCACCAGCGTGCGGTGGGCAGTCAGCTCGATGACGAGACGTTCGGGCAGCGGCTTGATGCTGTCTTCCTCCTCCTCCTCCTCCGCGCTGGGAGCGGGCTGACCGCCGATCGTGATGACGGCGCGCTGGATGGCCGGCGTCTGAATCTCGCCGGTCTCGGGGTCGATCACTTCGTCCTGCGTTGCGACGTCCGCACCGTCCACGGGCCGTTCGTCCTCGGGGCGGACATAGCCGCGATCGACGGAAATCGAGCCACTGGCGCCGATGGTGACGAACACGCCGGCGATCGCGATGTCATCCGGATCGTAGTGGACCGGACGATCGTCGAGCGCTTCCATGGCCGTCTCGATCTCGCCTAGGCGTGCGTCGATCTCATCCGGCAGCTCGTCGGCGTCCTGATACTCGTCCGTCAGGCGGTCGAGTTCCGCCTGAAGAGCATCACGAGTGGCCTGTTCCTCCTCGGTGATGTCGGCGGCGATGCCGGACAGTCCACGGAGCCCGTGCGTGACGCCATAGGGAATGCTGACGGCCGCTTCGACCCACTTCCAGCCTTCTGCCGCGATCTCGTCGGCGATCACCTTCAGCTTTTCCGACACGAGGCGGTCGAGCAAGCCGACGTCCTGCAGCCAACCGCCATCGTCGGACTCGAATAGATCGCGCAGAACTACACCGCCCGCGGCCTCATAGGCGTCGATACCGACGAACACGGCACGCTTGTCGGAGGCGCGGACCGTCGTCTCGGTCAGCATGCGGCGGATCTGATAGGGCTCCTTCTGCCAGCTATTGCGCACGCTCTCCCAGACTTGCTCCTGTCGAGCGTGGTCCTGCGAGACGGTGAAGGCCATGAGCTGCTTCAGCTCGATGCCGTCCTCGGCATAGAGGTCGAGCAGGACCGGCGAGACGGATGCCAGGCGCAGCCGCTGCTTGACGACGTTGACGTCGATCAAGAACGCGGCGGCAATGGCTTCTTCGCTCATGCCCTTGTCGCGCATCGTCTGGAAGGCGCGATACTGATCGAGGGGATGGGGCGGGATGCGTTCATCATTCTCGGCGAACGAGATCTCCTCCATCAGGATACCGCCCGCCGCGTTGCCGACGACGCACGGCACGGGTGCGGCCTTGGCGAGGCGCTTCTGCTTCACCAGCAGTTCGAGCGCGCGATAACGGCGGCCGCCCGCCGGCACCTCGAACATGCCGGTCTCCTGACCCTCGGCGTCGAGCACCGCACGGACGTGCAGGGACTGAATGAGGCCGCGCCGGGCGATCGAGACCGCCAGGTCGTCGATCGAGACGCCGGCCTTGATGCGCCGGACGTTCGACTGGCTCAGCACCAGCTTGTTGAAAGGGATGTCGCGCGACGACGACAGGGTAATCTTCTGAACGGCAGTTGCCATGTTCCTTACTCCGCGACGGGCGCCGAGAGCCTCTCTCTCGAACCCAAACCCGTCACGAAGCGAAGCGCCGCCCTCTCACTCTTGGAGGGCAGCGCAACGGATGCGGAGAAACAGAAAGGCACGGAAGCGCAAAGCCGGAGATACGGAGTTCCGCATTTCCGGCTTCACGGGGATCAGGCGGCGCGGTCGAGCAGCTTCTTGGCCTTGCCCTCCAGCTCCAGCCGCGCGTCCTGATGGGTCTTGTCGCGCGCGACGGCGGTGATGCCCGCGACGAAGTCGAAAATCGACTCGGGCGGGCGGCCTTCTTCTACCAGCACCGTCTCGATGATCTTGCCGGTCTCGGCCTTCGAGAAGCCGCGCTTGCGCAGGAAGTCGGTGCGGTCCTCGTCGGTCCGGGCGACGATCCGTTCGCGTGCGGCCTTGATGCCATTGACGAAGGGCGTCGGTGAGGAGTTCGCGAAATTCAGCAGCGCCGGCGCAGCTTCGTGGGCGAAGCGGGACGCTGCGTATTTGCTGTGGCGGATGGTGATTTCCTCGAAATCCTCGACGCCCCAGAGGTTTCGATTCTGGCAGACCGCACGGAGGTAGAAGCTCGCCATGCCGAGCGTCTTCGCGCCGACTTCGGAGTTCCAGCAGTAGAAGCCGCGGAAATAGAGGTCCGGCGATCCATCGGGCAGACGTCCCGCCTCGATCGGATTCAGATCGTCAACGAGGAACAGGAAGACGTCGCGGTCGGACGCATAGAGCGTCGTCGTGTCCTTGGTGATGTCGACGCGCGGATTGTAGACACCGGTCGACCAGTCGAGCACGCCGGGCACTTTCCAACGCGTGTCGCCCGTGCCGTTGCCGGCAATACGTTGCACAGCCTCGACCAGCTCGTGGTCGTAGATGCGGCCATAGTCCGGGCCGGTCACGGCGCGCAGATCGACGCGGCCATTGTCGGTTTCGAGCGTCTTGATCTGCTCGGCTCGGTGCGAGGTCAGCCCGTATTGCAGGTTGATGCCCGCGAGCGCGGCGGGAAGCTGGCGCAGATAGGCAGCGGGTGCGCCGACCTGGCTAGCGAGTTGGCCGAAGCTCCAATGGGTCGGCGCGATGGGCGTGTCCGATCCCGGCAGGATGAGGGACAGGCGCTCCGGATCGGTGCGGCTCGCCTCGACGTGGATCAGCGCGGTCTCGACCACGCGCGTCCGGCTGCGGCCCGTCCGATCTCGGACCGAGCGGGCCAGCTCGGACAGGGACAGGTAGCGCTCGTCGGCCGGGCGCGAGAACCATTCGGACGACACGCGCCCGATGCGCTCGCCACGGCTGACATCGACCTTGTAGCCGCCGCTCATGTCGCGACGGGCGTCAAGAACCTGCATGTTCATGGGATCAAACTCCATGACGGGCGCCGAGAGCCTCTCTCTCGACACTTAACCCGTCACGGAAATCCCTTCCGGACTCTCACTCTGGGGGCGCTGCGGGGGACTCCCCGCAGAAGGGGTCGACCGAGACCCTGGCTCGGTCGCAGGGGAAGGCTTTCCCCTCCAGGCAATGCCCGGTTTGGACCACCGCAACCGAGATTGAAAACTGTCAGAAAATCGCTTATATTTCTGACAGGAGATTTATCGTGCAACGGCTAACCGAACAGATTCTGGCACATACCGAGGGTTTGCCCGAAGGCGCTCCGATCGCGGCGAAGGGCCTGCTTCATCTCGGCAATCGTGCCGCCGTGGACCAGGCGCTGTCGCGACTGGCTGAACGTGGTCGGCTGATGCGTGCCGGGCGCGGCGTCTATCTGCGTCTGGTTTCCAGCCGGTTCGGCAACCGCGCGCCCTCCGTAGAAAAGGCCGTCGAAGCACTCGCCCTGCAACGCGGCGAGGTCATCGTGTCGAACGGCGCGGCGGCGGCCAACGCGCTTGGCCTCACAACCCAGGTGCCGATCCGCTCGGTCTATCTGACATCCGGCCGAAGCCGGACGATGAATTTGGGCCGGCAGGTCGTCGAACTACGACACGCGCCACGCTGGCAATTGGCCTTGGCCGATCGGCCCGCCGGACAGGCCGTGCGCGCGCTCGCCTGGCTGGGGCCGGAAAAGGCAGAAGCAGCCTTGAAGACATTGAAGCGCAAACTGCCGTCCTCCACGTTCGGCGAACTTGTCGCGGCCGCCCCTCAACTCCCGAGCTGGCTGGCCAGAACGGTCGGCAAAGTCGCGCATGGCTGAGGCGTTTCTGACAATGTCGGCCGACGATCGGCGTGAGGCGCTCGCCATTGCTGCTGATCGATCCGGGCGCCCCGCCCATCTTCTCGAAAAGGATGTGTGGGTCGTCTGGACTCTCGCGACACTGTACGGGTCCAACCTCGGCGAACATCTCGTGTTCAAGGGTGGCACGTCCCTGTCCAAGGCTTATGGCGTCATTCGCAGATTTTCCGAGGATGTGGATCTGACCTACGACATCCGCGCCATTGCTCCTGACCTGGTGGGCGAGAATGGTGAGGCTCTGCCGAAAAACCGCAGCGAGGAGAAACGCTGGTCGAGGGCCGTTCGGCATCGTCTTCCCGAGTGGGTCGACGGGACAATCCAGCCGCTTGTCGCCGGCGCGATCAAAGCGCAGGCGCTTCCTGCAACGATCAGGGTCGAAGGCGACAAGCTGCTCATCGACTATGAGGCGACCGCGACGGGCTCGGGCTATGTGGCGCCGAGCGTGATGCTGGAGTTCGGCGCGCGCTCTACCGGCGAACCGGCAAGCCCGCGCAATATCGCCTGCGATGCAGCGGGATTGATCGAGGGCGTCGATTTCCCGACCGCACGCCCGCGTGTGATGCATGCCGAGCGAACCTTCTGGGAGAAAGCGACGGCAATTCATGTGTTCTGTTTGCAGGAGCAACTTCGCGGAGATCGGTTCGCGCGTCATTGGCACGATGTTGTTCGGCTTGACGAAGCCGGGATCGTTGCGGCCGCCGTGGCCGATCGCGGTCTTGCGAATGCTGTTGCGAGACACAAGAGCATGTTCTTTGCCGAGAAGACCGCGAACGGCGCTCTGATTGACTACGAAGCCGCCGTAAACGGCGGCCTCCAGCTTGTGCCAGCGGGTGCAGCACTTGCGGCGCTGGCCAGGGATTACAGCCAGATGATCGATGATGGTTTGCTGCTCGAAGAAGCCGAGCCGTTCGACACGCTCATTGAGCGATGCGCACGTATCACCGAGCACGTGAACGATGTCGGCCAATAGCAACAAGATTGGGGGACTGGGGGAAAATGCTGGACAGGGGATCGGAATGGCGGAGATGGGAGCCGCATATTCACGCACCGGGCACGGTGATGAACAACCAGTTCAGCGGCCCGACAGCTTGGGACGACTATCTCACCGCCCTTGAGCAAGCGACGCCGGTCATCGAGGCGATCGCCGTCACCGACTACTACGTGACGGACACCTACGAAGATGTGCTGCGGCATAAGGCCTCTGGCCGACTTCCGCGTGCCAAGCTGATCTTTCCGAACGTGGAATTGCGGCTCGACGTGGCGACAGCAAAAGGCGGCTTCGTCAATTTGCACCTGTTCGTCAGTCCCGAGGACCCTCAACACACTGACGAGCTACGGCGCCTCCTGTCGCGGCTGCGATTCAGCGTCATGCAGGATCATTTCGACTGCACGCGCGCGGACCTTATCCGGCTCGGCAAGAAGGCCGACCCAGCGATCACCGACGATCGTGCCGCGTTGGGCTATGGAGCCAACCAGTTCAAGGTCAACTTCCAGCAATTGCGCGAGGTCTTTGCCGGTAGCGGATGGGCGAAGAAGAACATCCTGATCGCGGTGGCCGGCGGCGCCACCGACGGCACGTCGGGTGTGCGAGAAGCAGCGGACCAGACGATTCGACGAGAAATCGAAAGCTTCGCCCATGTGATTTTCGCCGGCAGCCCTGCGCAACGCGAGTTCTGGCTCGGCCGGCGTGATCTTGATCCCGATGAAATTCGGGCGCGATACGGGGGACTGAAGCCCTGCCTGCATGGAAGCGATGCGCACAAGCTCGACGATGTGGCATCGCCGTTCGGGGACCGCTTCTCATGGGTCAAGGGAGGATTGGAATTCGACGCTCTCCGACAGGCATGCATCGACCCTGGTGGGCGTGCGCACGTCGGCGCCGAGCCGCCGGCGTCGGCGACGCCCTCGCAGGTTATCTCGGAAATCCGCGTCCTTGACGCTCCATGGATGACGACCCCGGTCATTCCTCTCAACCCCGGACTGGTTGCCATCGTCGGCGCGCGCGGTTCGGGCAAGACAGCGCTGGCTGACATGATCGCGGCGGGCTGCGACTCCATCACCGACGAGGCGTGGAACGCAGAGGAATGGGCCAATCCATCTTTCCTCGTGCGCGCTCGGCCACTTGTCGGCGACTCCAAGGTCAAGGTGAGTTGGGCGGCAGGAGAGCCCGGCACACGCGCGCTTGACGGGTCGGATGCCAATGGCCCCTACAGCTACGAGCGGGTGCGCTACCTGTCACAGCAGTTTGTAGAGGAGTTGTGCTCGTCTAGCGGTCTGACGGACGGGTTGCTGCGCGAGATCGAACGCGTGATCTTCGAGGCGCACGCCGATGACGCGCGGGACGGCGCGCTGGATTTCAGCGAGCTGCTCGAACTCCGCGCATCGCGACATCGGCTTGCTCGCGATCGCGAAGCGGAAGCCGTCTCGCATATTTCCGAACGGATCAGCACCGAACTCGAGAAGGAGAAACTGGCAGCGACCTACGAGGCGCAGGCGGCGCAGAAGAAGAAGCTGGTTGAGGCCTATACGGCCGACCGTGCGAAGCTCGTTTCGGCCGGGAGTGAGAAGCGAGCGCAACGGCACACAGAATTGGCGGGGGCCGCCAACCAGATTCGAGCGAAGCTGCGGCAGTTCGCAGGCCAGCGGCAAACCTTTCTAGCCATGCAGGACGAGGTGAAGGACCTGCGCCGTAACCAGGCTCCGGAGGCGCTGCGACAGACCCAGGCTCGCCATGCGCACAGCGGCATGTCCACGGAGCAGTGGGCCGCTTTCTTGCTGGACTACAAAGGCTCGGTCGACAACGATCTCACCGGCTACGTGAAATGGGTCGATAGCAAGATCGCCGAACTTAAGGGTACGGCACCGGCGCCTGGCGACCCGGACAAGCCGTGTTTCCCGGACGATGCGGACCTCAGCACGCTGTCGCAGGCCGTTCTCGAGGCGGAAATGGCGCGACTGGAAAAGCTCGTCAGCGCGGACAAGGAAACGCAGCGCCGATACACCGCGCTCTCGGGGAGCATCGCGACCGAGACGGCTGCGCTACAGACGCTGAACGAGAAGCTGGCCGACGCGAAAGGCGCCAGGGACCGCGCGCGCGATCTACAGACAGAGCGCGAAGAAGCCTATGGCAGAGCCTTTGACGCACTCGTCGCCGAGCAGTCGGTTCTGGCCGATCTGTACGCGCCTCTCATGGCGCGGCTCGCTGCGGCATCCGGCACATTGAAGAAGCTTTCGTTCTCCGTCGCGCGCGTGGCCAATGTGGAGCAATGGGCGGCCGAGGCGGAAGACGGCCTGATCGACCTCCGGAAGGCCGGTGCCTTCCGGGGTAAGGGCACGTTGCTGCAGAGAGCCAATGAGGTGCTCAAGGACACGTGGGAAACCGGCGATTCAACCGCCGTCATTGCCGCGATGGCCGAATTTCGGCGCCTCTATCAGAAGGACCTGCTCGACCACTCTCCGGTCGCGCACACGGATCAGGCAGAATTCCGGGCCTGGTCGAAGCGCTTCGCCCAATGGCTTTTCAGCACGGATCACATCTCGATCCGCTACGGCATCGACTATGACGGTGTTGACATCCGCAAGCTCTCACCCGGCACTCGTGGCATCGTCCTACTCCTCCTTTATCTGGCGCTGGACGACAGCGATAATCGACCGTTGGTGATCGATCAGCCGGAAGAGAATCTCGACCCCAAATCGGTCTTCGATGAACTGGTGCAGCTCTTCATCGATGCGAAGGCGCACCGCCAGGTGATCATCGTCACGCACAATGCGAACCTCGTCATCAACACTGACGCGGATCAAATCATCATTGCCGAGGCCGGACCGCATCCGCATGGGTCCCTGCCGCCAATCTCGTACCGATCGGGCGGTTTGGAGAACGCAGAGATCAGGAAGGCGGTGTGCAACATTCTCGAAGGTGGAGAAGGCGCGTTCCAGGAACGCGCGCGCAGATTACGTGTCCGCTTAGAACGATAATGATATGTCAGTGGGAAGAATAGAGAGACGCTGGTTATAGGCCTGCAGAATGTAGGCGAAGGGGAGATTCATGTTCTTGAACGATCAGGAGACGGCGACCGATCTCCTCTATTACGAGGCGATCGCGAAGACGGTCGTCAATCTGATCCGCAAGACGCCCGACGCCCCGGTCACGATCGGCGTCCACGGCGACTGGGGCGCCGGCAAATCAAGCGTTCTCAAGATGCTGGAGGGCGCTTTCGAGGGCGATAAGCGCGTCCTGTGCCTTTGGTTCAACGGTTGGACGTTCGAGGGTTTCGAGGACGCAAAAACTGTCGTCATCGAAACCATCGTCGACGAACTTCGTCGTGCCCGCCCGATGTCGACGAAGGTGGCCGACGCCGCGAAGAAGGTACTGAAACGCGTCGATTGGTTGAAGCTCGCGCGGAAGGCCGGCGGCTTCGCATTCACGGCCGCGACCGGTATCCCGACGTTCGATCAGGTCAAGGGCCTCTACGATGTTGCTACGTCGTTCTTGGCGAACCCGCAGGACCACATTTCAAAGGAAGACCTGAAGAGCGTCGCCGACAAGGCGGGCGAATTCATCAAGGAAGCGCCGGACGACAGCGATAATCTCCCCGAGCACATCCACGCGTTCCGCGAGGAGTTCAAGAACCTTCTCGAGGCCGCCGACATCGACCAACTCGTCGTCATCGTGGACGATCTCGACCGGTGTTTACCGAAGACGGCAATCGCGACCCTCGAAGCGATCCGCCTCTTCCTGTTCGTTGAACGCACTGCCTTCGTTATAGGTGCCGACGAGCTCATGATCGAATATGCGGTGCGCGAGCATTTCCCGGACCTGCCGCCAAGCTCCGGTCCGGTCAGCTATGCGCGCAACTATCTGGAAAAGTTGATTCAAGTCCCGTTCCGAATTCCTGCGCTCGGCGTCGCCGAGACGCGCGTGTACGTAACTTTGCTGCTTGCGGAGAACGCGCTCAGCTCGACCGATCCGCGCTTCCTGGCTCTGCTCAAATCGGCGCGCGAGGACATGCGGCGCCCATGGAAGAGCCGCGGCCTCGACCGGCGCACTGTCGAGCAAGCCATGGGCAACAAGATGCCGCCCGAAGTCGACCAGGCGCTTGTGATCAGCGCCCACGTCACGAAGATTCTCAGTGAGGGAACGCGCGGCAATCCGCGCCAGATCAAGCGCTTCCTCAATTCCATGATGTTGCGCCATGCCATTGCCGAGGAGCGCGGATTCGGCACCGACATTCAGCGTCCGGTGCTGGCCAAGATCATGCTGGCAGAGCGGTTCTACCCGGACTTCTACGAACAGATCGCACGGCTAGCAGCCAACCACTCCGACGGCCAACCCGAAGCTCTTCGTCGTTTCGAGGAGCATGTCCGGGCGCCAGCGGCCGAGGAGGAGGACGAAAAGCCCGCCGGCAAGGGCGCCCGCAGGGCTCCTCGCTCGACTCCCACGCCGCTGCCGACCGAAGCCGTGGAATGGGAGAAGAACGAATGGGCGAAAGGCTGGGCGGCGATCGATCCGCCGCTGACGGGCATCGATCTGCGGCCATATGTGTTCGTCACGCGTGACAAACGCAGTTCGTTGGGCGGGCTGGCCGCAGCAAGCCACCTCGAGGGCCTCGTCGAAAAGCTGATGGGGCCGACGATGATGGTTCGCGGCGCAGCGAGCGAGATTGCAAAGCTCACCGGACCAGAGCCCGAAGAGGTCTTCGAGGCGATCCGCGGCCGCATCCTCCAAGACGACAATTTCTCCGCCAAGCCCAAAGGAGTGGACGGCCTCGTCCGACTGGTTGAGGCGCATCCGACGCTTCAGCGTCGACTACTGGAGTTCATTCGCGAGTTGCCAGTGACCAAGGTCGGGAGTTGGGCAGCCTCCAGTTGGGGGGCCTGCTTCACGGATACCGGCATCGCCGCAGAGTTCCAGGCAACGCTGCGGTCATGGTCCGAACAGGCTGATAACTCAATCCTGCAAAAGGCCGCGCAAGGCATCAGCAGGCTGCAGCGGGGCTGATCGGATGGGTACGTCAAAAGGCTACGGTGGCCCGTCGAGTGGCCTTGTTCCATCCTTCGTGGACGACCCGACGCCGCCCACGCAACCTCGACCTCCCGTGACGGCGCCAGCGGCACCGGGAACACCAGGTGCTCCGACTGGACCTTCATCGCCGCAGCCGGCTGCTCCTCCGGCTCCACGCACCCCACCACGCCCTGATACGCAGGGCACCGGCAGTCTGGGCGGCGCGCGGGGCAATTTCACGCGCTTCGCGAGAACCGGCAGCCGCAGTGCGTTGGGCAGCGCGCTGTCGGGCTATGTGCATAGCGGCACTGGCGGGGCTAGGCGGGCCGCACGCCGCATGGGCTCATCCCGCGCGGCGGCCAGCGGGTTGCTGGGTGTTGTTCGTGACTTCCAACGCCTCGGGCCAACCGAAACGCTCCGCCAGCTCAACCTGGCGGGGTTGGCGGCACGGCCGGCCGCCGACGTCTTCGTTGCCATATTGGAGTTCATCTGTCCGCCAGGCGGCGCCGTCGACGACGCCATTGCCCGGCAGGCGATGCTCGAAACGATCGGCGACCTGGCGGAAGCGGGCGTCGGCAGCTTCGACACTCTTACGCCGCAGCAGCTTCAGGATGTCTTCCTCGACTTCATCTCTCGCTCAATCGAAGGACGAGTGATGGCTGACCTTGGAGGCCGAGGCATCACCTTGCCCGACGACATTGCCGCAGTGGAAAGCGCCCAGGCGCAGCTCCACGACTTTGTCGAGGGCGCAACGCAGGGCCAACTTTCCGGAAGGCTCGACGGCGTGGAGCGATTGTCGGACCGCGATATCGCGACCGTGGTCAACCAGATCTACGAGACAGCGTTCGAGCTGATCGCCGTCGCCGGGGAGGCTGCTGCATGAGGCACCATACGATCGTTGGCCGGCTCGGTCCCGGCGACAGCATCAAGGTTTCCCCCAGCCGCGTGGACACGCACGAGACGGAGATCAATTTCGTCGATGGCGAATTCCGGCTAGGCTACGGACTAGGCCAGGCGCTGGATCAGCTCTGTGCGCTAGGGCTCCGTCCCTCAGAAACGTCGGTCGATCTGGCGCTGCTAGCCGCCGCAATCACCGCTGCTGACACGCGCATTTCGCGCGCCGCCGATGCGCAAGACGCCTGGACACGGGAGATCGACCTCCACCTGCCGGTACATGACGCCGCCCGCTGGCATGGGTTAGCGCCGTTGATCGTGACGACGTTGAACTTCCTGACCGGCGACCGCTGGGGCGTCTATTTCCGGCCACGTGCGGCCGGCACGCGCGATCTGGCACCGAGGCCGACCAAGTTGCGCACGGCGACGCCGACAGCGGTATGCCTGTTCTCCGGCGGACTGGACAGTTTCATTGGCGCGATTGATCTGCTGGCCGGTGGCGAGGCGCCGATGTTGGTGAGCCACTATTGGGACGGCATCACCAGCACACACCAAGCCTATTGCAGCGAAGTTCTGCAGCGACGCTTCGGTGGAACGACGCTTCATCACATCAGGGCGAGAGTCGGATTCCCGACCGATACGGTGGAGCATTCCACCGTCGAGGATACGCTGAGGGGGCGCTCATTCCTCTTCTTCGCACTGGCGGTCATGGCGGCCGACGCGATCGGCGGCAACATGGTTGTGCATGTGCCGGAGAATGGCTTGATCTCGCTCAACGTGCCGCTAGATCCGCTCCGGCTGGGCGCGCTCAGCACACGCACGACTCATCCGTTCTACATGGCGCGGTTTGGGGATCTGCTGAAAGGCCTCGGCCTCAGCGTCCGATTGGAGAACCCCTATGCCTTCATGACGAAGGGCCAGATGGCAAAGGGATGCGCCGACATCCCGTTCCTCCGCAAAGAGGCAAAGCATACGATGTCGTGCTCGTCGCCGGGGAGCCGCCGCTACGATCCAGATCCCAGCCAGCGGACGCCTAAACATTGTGGACGTTGTGTGCCCTGCCTCATCCGGCGCGCTGCAATCCTAGAAGGCTGGGGCGTAGATGACACGCCATACCGTATTGTCGATCTTAAAGCCCAGGTACTCGACACAAATAAGGCTGAGGGCGAGCACGTGCGTTCTTTCCAGCTCGCGTTATCGCGGCTGGCGCGAAAGCCCGGTCGAGCGCGCTTCGATATTCATCGACCGGGGCCGTTGATTGATCATCCGAGCAGGCTCTCCGACTATGAGGCGGTCTATGTTGCTGGCCTGCAGGAAGTCGGTCGGCTCCTGCAAGGCGTTCGAGCCCGTCCGCTATGACGAAGACGCCCAACCAATCGACGCCGCGATGGGTCGATTTCCACTGTCATGTTGATCTCTACAAGGATCATGCCGCCCTCATAGCGGAATGCGATCGGGAGCGTGTGGCAACGCTCGCCGTCACAACCACGCCGAAGGCCTGGCCACGAAACCGGGAATTGGCGTCACGCTCTGCCCATGTTCGCATCGCTCTGGGGCTTCATCCGCAGCTTATCGCCGAGCGCGAGAATGAGCTGCCGATTTTCGAGCGCTATCTGCCGGATGCGCGGTATGTCGGGGAAATAGGCTTGGATGCTGGGCCTCGCTTCTATCGCAGCTTCCCGGCGCAAGAGCGGGTGTTTGAACGCATTCTGCGCGCCTGTGCCGAACAGGGCGGAAAGATACTTACCATCCATAGCGTCCGCGCGGTGAGCAAAGTGCTCAATCATATAGAAGCTGCGCTGCCGCAGGATCGTGGTCGTGTCGTTCTGCACTGGTTCACGGGTACGTTGGCAGAAGCACGCCGGGCGGCGGCTCTCGGTTGCTACTTCTCGATCAACGGCGAGATGCTGCGATCTCCCAAGCACCGGCAGTTGGTCGGCAGCCTTCCGCTTGATCGGCTGTTAACGGAAACGGACGGACCGTTTGTAGAGCGCGAAGGGCACCCGCTTAGACCGCGTGACGTCGCAACCACCGTCGCGGAACTGGCGACTGCGCGCACTCAGTCGCCTGAAACGATGGAAGACACGATCCTCCGGAATTTACGACGGCTGGTGAGTGTGTGAGCCGCTACGGCGACGGCGGATAGATGTGATCGATCCAAAATGCACACGCCTCCACCATATCAAGGGCCATCCCGGGTGAGTGAATGTCCGAGGTGCCATGGGATAGCCCATTTCGAAGAGCGATGAGGGCTTCGATCGGGTCAGAAAGCGCATTGGCTCCGGATGGGAGAGACGGAAGAACGCCGGATTTCCTCGCCCTATCGACGAGATTGCGCAGCGTACCGCGAGCCGCCCCGCCGTGGCCATTGAGCTGATGCTTCAGCGCCAGCTCGAACGCGCCGAATGCCTGCACCTCACCGACCACGAAGAGATCGTAGTCGAAGAAGGCGTAGATGATGGTGTTTCGGGCGCGATCAAAAGCCGCCACTACGTCGGCTGGTGCGGCGCCCGTGAGGCCGACGTCTGCCAGCGCCCCATGATGATCCGCGAGCGTCATTCGGCGGGCTATGCCATTCTTGACGACACAGAGATCGGCGAAGCGCGGGTCAGGCTGAAGAATGCTCTCGACCGTCTTGAAGGCCATACGAGTGATCCGATTCGTTCGATACACGACCGGCTCGTCATGACCTCATGCGGCCAGGCGGGTCTCCTTTTGCACTTCGTTCGACTGCTGCCCGACTGCTTGGGTCAGGAAACGATCGAGCGCCGCTCTCCGGGAATCGCGGTCCAATGCGTAGGCCGTCTGCTTGAACTCGATCCCGTCGAGCAGCCCTTGAATATAGCCGGAGATGGTGTCGGCGGCCATGATCAGGGCGGTGTCGAGCGTGTGAATATATTTGCTCGTCACGGAGCCCTTGGAGTGGCCAACCAGTGCGGCGATCGTCACCTCGGTAAAGCCGAGATCGTTGGCGATGCTGGCAAAGCTGTGGCGCAGGACGTGCGGGGTGACACCGGCGAGCGGGCTGTCTTCGAAGATCTGCTCCCAATGATTCGGGAAGCTGCCGAACGCATTGTCCTCACCCTGACCTGGGAAGACATAGGTGCCCGCAGCGGACTTGCGGCGCTCCTCCAGGTATTCGACGACGGGCAGCCCGATCGGACGAATAGACTCGCCTTCCTTGCTGTCCACCAGGCGCATGCAGCTCGCGTCGGTGTCGGCCTCGATCCACATCAGCGAGATCATTTCCGAACGGCGGCAACCGGTCAGCGCGATCTGCCGAATAATGTCGACGGTCGTGGCGTATTTCTCATTCGCCTCGGCCTCGCGCAGCATCTGCCCGAGAGTGCGGTACTCCGGCTCTGTAAGCCGGCGATTCCTGACATTGTCCTTGGGCTTCTTGATGCCGTGCGCCGGATTGATTTCGATGATCCCGGCATCGACGGCGTAGGTGAGGATGCCGCCCAACAGCCCAACGGTGCGCGTCGCCGTGCCGGCGCCGCCACGCACGATGGCCTTTCCGCGAAGCTTCTTCGTCTTGACCTCAGCCCGCGTCTTCCCGGCCATGATGTCCTTGAGGACCTTGTTGATGTCGGCCCGGGCGAGATCCTTGACCCGTCGTGTGCCGATCAGGGGGATGATGTGCCGATTGATGCGCCCGGTATCGGTCCCGATGGTCGTCGCCTTCTTCGGCCGTCCGCCTTTGCCGAGGATCAAGCCGGCGTTCAAATCGTTGAGGTAGAGCGTGCAAAGCTCCTTTATGGTGATCGCCTTATGATCAAGCTGCCGCTCCTCGGCGGGGTTGTCGCCCTGCGCCACACGACCGAATTGGATCTTCGCTTCCTGGCGCGCGGTCTCGGGTGTCCAGACGCCATGGAGTCCGATCGTGAACCGGCGGGAGCGACCGAGGGCGCGATACTGAATGACGTAGCTACGCTTGCCGGAGGCGAATACGCGCAGGCCGAAACCGGGCAGCTCGTCGTCCCAGATGACGTAGTCCTTATCCCGAATCTCGGAGGCGTCGACGAGCCGTTTGGTGATCTTTGGCATACCCTTGCTCCAAAGAGCTCCGGCTTCTCGCGTAAGCACCACGTAAGCACGCGGGCGGAAATCGGAGCGTGAGTTTGGATAGGAACGGTCGCCGGAGAACTAGGAAATATCCAGTCTTTTCAAAAGGATATCGTACTGTAGCGTGCCCTATCGCGTTTTTCGGATAAGGCAGCTTTAATTGCTCCGAAGGCAAAGGCCGCACGTTCGAATCGTGCCGGGTGCGCCAAATTCCGCAGATCGCCCTCCGCGGCACTCTTGAACCGCCGAACGCGTGGCCCTTCGTTTCGGGCTGCCCAACAAGAGTGCCTTCAGGCGTAGAGGCGACGGCGTTTGACGGCAGAAAAGTTCGAATAGGTTTGGTCGAAAAGACGCGCGCTTGGCGATAGTCACCACGGCACGGTGCGCGCCTTGCGGTCGAGATACTGAAGGCCGGGCTTGCCCTGTTGGGCGAGCAGGGTGGTGACGATCTGCGGCATGCGACCCAAGATCCAAGTGCTCGACAGTGCGTGATTGGTGACTTCACTCAGGCTTGTGCATCCTGTTCTGTCCGGGCGACGTCATCCAGGGTCTTCAGGCTGAAATAGAAGACGCTTCCCTCTCCCACGGTCGAGCGCGCCCTGAGCACGCCGCCGTGCGCGTCGATGATGGAGCGGCAGATGGACAGCCCGATGCCCATGCCGGCGTGCTTGGTGGTGAAGAAGGGTTCGAAGATGCGGGCGAGAACATCCTCGCTCATGCCGCAGCCGGTGTCGGCGATGCTCAGGCGCACCATCCCCGCGTCCCGAGAGGTCTCGATGGTCAGGCGCCGCCGGCCGGGATCGACCGCTTCCATGGCGTGAATGGCGTTGGTGATGAGGTTGAAGACGACCTGCTGCAACTGGACGGGATCGGCCTCCACATGGCGTCGGTCCACCGCCAGCAGGTCGACCAGCTCGACCCCGTTCGACTGGAGATCCTTGACCACCAGCCGCATCACGTCCTCGGTGAGATCTTCGAGGCGGATCGGCTCCAGCACCGGGGCGGTGCGCTTGGCCAGCGCGCGCAGGGACTTGACGATGCCCGCCGCACGCATGCCCGAAGCCCGGATCTGCTCGACGCCTTGCAATGCCTCGCCCACGTCCGGCTCGGCGCGCCGCAGCCAGCGCATGGCAGCATCGGCGCTCGCGACGATGCTGGTCAGGGGCTGGTTGATCTCGTGCGCGATGGAGGCCGCGTAATTGCCCATGGCCATCATGCGGGAGGCGCGACCGAGTTCCGCGCGCGTCTCCCTGAGATCGAACTCTGCGCTCGCCCGCCGCGTGTTCTCGTCCACGAGATCGTTGTAGAGGCGGGCGGCATCGAGCGAGATGGCCGCCTGCGTCGCCAGCAGTTCCAGCAGCGCCGTGCGGTTTGGCGTGAAGACGTCCGCCGCGAGGTTGTTCTCGAGGTAGAGAACGCCGACGAGACTGCCGCGCTTGATCAGCGGCATGAAGAGGAGGGAGCGCGCGGGTGTCCCCCCGTGGCCGGCGGCGCGCAGGCCCGGTTCCTCGCTGGCGGCATCGGCGAAGACCGCCGTCCTGCGCGTGCGCATGACCGTGTTGAGCATGGCCAGCGGCAGATCCCGTGCGGTGGGAACGGCGGAGTGGACGTCCACTTCCACCTGCTGGTTTTCGACGCGCGCCGAGGCCTCGATCACCGGATCGCCGTCGCGCATGAGGATCAGAAGGCCGTATTGGGCACCGGCATGGACAATCATCTCCCGCATCAAGGTGCGGATGACCTGATCGAGCCCGACTGTCTCGGCCAGCGTCTGCGCGGCCTTGGTCATCACCTCCAGGTTGAGGCCGCCCTGTCCCGCCGGGACGCCCGCCACGTCTGTCGCCCCGTCGCCGGCCTGGTACTGGCGCGCGCCGGCGCCGCCGTCGAGCAGGAGGGGGAAGCTGCGCAGCAACTGGTCCGCCTTCCCCTGCGCGCCCCAGTGACGGTAGTGGCTGATCGCCGCCTGGACGTATCCGGAGGTGGGAATGCCCAGCCCGGCCTCACGACAGCAATAGGCTGCCAGCTCGTAGGCCAGCGCCTGCTCATGGACGAACCCGCTGGCCGCCGCCGCGTCCGCCGCCTGCTCGCACAGGCGCTGCGCGTCCGCAGGGATGCCGGACAGCCGCGCCGCCTCGGCCTCCAGAAGCAAATGCTTGCACTCGAAGGTGGATGGATTGAACCGGGCGCGATCGGCAAAGCGCCGCCGCAGCTCGTCGATCCTTCCCAGCGTCACCTTCCGGGCGGGCGCGCCTGCGCTGGTGCGAGCCAATGCGAGGGCAAGGAAGAGCGCGCATGAGGCGGTGTCGATGTGCGCCGGCGCCGCCCAGCTCAGCGCCGCCGCCTGTTCCAGCTGGAGGACGGCGCGCTCGAAATCACCGAACAGGAAGGCGGTGACGCCTGCGTAATGGCGGACCCAGAAGAGGGTCGCCAGCGAGGTGATTTCCGCTTCCGGAACGCCCTGCGCGCCGTCATAGTCGCCGGATGCAAGCGTATCCACGAAGCGGGACTGTGCCGCCAGGATGAGCTCGATGTCGCGATACTTGAACTGGCGCGTCCACGCCAATCCTTCCTCGATGTCGTCCCGCACCGCAGAGAGGGGCGCGCCCAGCATGAGCATGTTGGACGCGATGTGGTTGCGGGCATAGCAGGCCCAGCCGAGATCGCCGGCCGTCAGGCCGATCTGCGCCGCCTCGCGTGCACGGTCGAGGGCGAAGCGCAGTGGCCGCGTCCACGCGCCCACCTGGTCGAGGGCCAGCAGAACCGCCGTCTGCTGCGCCTCGTAGCCGTCCCGCTGGACGATATCCTGCGCCATCATGGCGTAGGTCTCGCCATCCTCGTAGGCGCCGTAGAGATCCGCGCAGAACACGCCGAACCACGCAAACCCGTAGGCAGCCTCCGGCGTCATGCCGTGATCGAGGGTGAGTTCGACGATCTTGATCAGATGAAGCACGCGCAGGCCGCCGCGCACGAAGAAGGCCGCGCTCAGGGCAGAGAGCAGGGAGAGCGCCGACCGCATTGCGGGGTCGGTGATTTCCGGCAGGTCGCGCAGGTGGGAGACGTCGAGGGCATTGAGGCGGGCGCTGCATGCCTGATAGGCCTGCGCGAGCTGTTCGTCCGTCACGAACCGCTCGAGTTCGACACCGAGGAGGGCGAGCCCTGCCAGGGCCTCGTCGATCGCCCCTTCGTAGTCCGACCGGATGGTCCGTGCGATGGCCTTCAGACGGTAGAGGTCGGCCTGCTCTACCGGAGTGGCGGCGATGGTGAGCGAACGTTCGATGGCCGGCAGGGCCTCATCGATCCGTCCGAGGGCGATGAGGATTTCGCAATGGAGCCATTTCACCTCCGCGAACAAGGCGCGATGGCTCACCTGCCAGACGTCGGGCATCAGGCTGCGGGCCATCTCGATATGGCCGGCCGCCTGTTGAACGGCGCCGGAATTGCGGGCGTGGCGGGCCGCGGTCCGCAAGGCCCTCACGAAGCTCAGGCGCTCCGCCTCGTCCAGCGTGGTGCGATCTGCGCGCTCGATCTGCGCGGCCATGGCGAAGGCCCAGTCAGCGTCTCCATCGCGCGCGATGGCGATCATGCGCCGGGCGATGGCCAGATGCTCGGCGGGGCGGTCCGGCTCGGGAATGGAGGCGTAGGCGGCTTCGAGCACGCGGTCATGGGCGACGACGTAGTCCGCATCCCGCCGCAGGAGCAGGCCGGCTTCCACGAGCTCGACCGCCACATGCCCTGCCTCGGCCTCGGACTGGCCGACGAGGTGCGCAAAGGTCTCGCCTGAAACCCGCCCGCCGACGCTCGCGAGCCGCTGCAGGACACCCCGCTGGCTCGGCGGCAAGGCGTCGAGCCGCTGCAGCATGAAGTCCGACACCGAATTGTACGCGCCGAAGCGCAGCGCATCCCAGCGCCAGCGCTGCGCCTCGGGATCGAAGGCGATCACCCGGTCATCGAAAAGCTTCTGCAGGAGCTGCCGGACGAAGAAGGCATTGCCCCCCGTCTTGCGATGGATGCTGTCCGCGAGCTCGCCGAGTTCGGCCGGTGCGCCGTTCAGCGCGCTCGCCACGAATTCGAGGGTCTCCGCGCCCGACAGCGGGCCGACGCGGATCTCCGTTGTCGGTAGCGGGCCGGTGCGCGCCTCCGCCAGCAGGCTGGCCAGCTCCGGATGCCGGGCGACCTCTTCCTCGCGATAGCTGCCGACCAGCAGCGTATGCGGCGGCGCTTCGCGCCACAGGGCCTGAAGGGCGCCGAGGCTCGCCGCATCCATCCATTGCAGGTCGTCGAGGAACAGGACGAGTGGCCGGGATGGCGTTGCGAAGGCCTTGAGGGTCTGGAGCACGATCCGCACCACGCGCGCCTGCGCCATGCTCGCGGCGACCTCGGGCAGGGCGCCGCCGTCCGAGAGAATGAATTCGGCCTCGGGTACGAGGTCGATCAGCAGGCTGCTGTAGCCCGACAGCTGGGCGGCAAGGCGCTCCCGGATGCCGTCCAGCACGTCCGCGCTCTCGCCCAGCGCCCGCATGACCAGGGTGCGCAGCGCCTGGGCGAACGGGGCGTAGGGCATGCCCTCCTGCAGCAGGACGCTCTTGCCGGCCGCGAACTGGGCTTCTGCCGGCAGCCAGGCTTTCGACAATTGCTCGACGAGGGCGGATTTGCCCGCCCCCGCCTCGCCACGCAGCAGGATCAGCTCGCTCCGGCCCGTACGGGACACACGCCCGAAGGCCTCCACGAGCTGCGACAGCTCCAGCGCCCGGCCGAACAGCCCGCGCGCCTCGAGCCCCTTGCGCGCGAATTCGCCGCGGCCGAGGGCGAAAGTCGCCGCGCCGTCGCCGGCCGCCAGCGCGGCGCGGGCGATGCGCAGGTCGATCTGGAGCGCTTCGGCGCTCTGGTAGCGCTGCTCCGGATCCTTGTCGATGAGCTTCATGAGAATGGCATCGAGCATGGGCGGAACGCCGCCGCGCACGGCGCTGGGCCGTACCGGTTCGACCGCCACATGGGCGTGCAGCCACTCCGCCATGCTGGTGGCCTGGAGCGGCAGCCGGCCGACGAGCAGCGCATAGAGCAGCACGCCCAGCGAATAGAGATCGCTGCGTGCGTCACTGGCCGGGCGGTGGAGCCGCGCCTGTTCCGGCGCGGCGTAGGCGATGGCGTCGGCCGTCGTGAAGCCGGCCACTTGCGGGGCGTCGGTGCCTATGGGGCCGACGAGATGGCGGAAGCGGACCCGTCCCCGCTCCTCCAGAAGCACGCTCGGCGGCTTGAGGCTGCCATGGATGGTGCCGAGCGCGTGCAGCCGCGAGAGCGCGGCGGCGATGGCCGTGCCGAGATCGAGCAGCGCCTCCGGGGCGAGCGTGCCGGGGGTGAGGTCGTCGAGGCTCGCCATCGGGCGATCCGGGTAGAGGAGGAGCACCCGGCTGTGATGCTCCAGCCGCTGGGGCGGATCGATGAGGTCGGAAGGGAGATCCTGCACCAGGGCCGCCTCCCGATCGAGCAGGGCCGCGGCCGGACTGCCCCGCAAAGCGGATTTCACCCGCCAGCGTTCACCGGTCAGCTCGTCCTCGGCGAGACAGGATTCGATGCCGTCAACGGCGCCCTCCGACGTCAGCGCGAGGCGGTCGAAGGATGCGGCGTCCATCCCGCTGCGGAGCGGGGCGCTGTTGCCGTCGATGTCTCGCACGCTGTCCACTGGCGATCTTTCATCCGTTCATTGCATAAATGTACGAAAAATAGATGTTATTTCTTATTTGTAGTGCGTTATTGCAAGTGCGTCCAGCGCGCCGTTGGCGCTTGCGGCTGGCGGTCGATGCGCCGGAGAGACCCGAAAACCGGCTATTTATCGTTCGATTAAATATTCTCGAACGGGCGCCCGCGTCAAGGTGGCTATGGTCGGCACCGACGCGACGGGGAGGGGGCGACGATCACATGTCGGGCATTGCTCGGGCGCGCCGCGCCTGCGGTCCGGTCGAAAGCGAGCGCGTGTGCCGCCACCACCCCAGCCTCAAATTGCCGCCGAGGCGACGCGCAGGCGCCTGGCTCATGGTCATCGATCCTCGCATCTGATGCGTCCTGGAAAATCGTCGCCATGTTGCCGGTGTTCGGGATCGGTCTCTTGTCGAATATGCCGGTCGCTTTGAACGATTGCGTCATGGGAGACGATGACGGCGGCGGTGCTTCTGCTTCGGGCGCTGGGGGCATGAGATCACGGGCGGGCCCGGGACAGGAACAGCCAGCATTCACGCGATCGCTCGCCCCGCGCCATGTGGCTTCGGGGCGAGCGATCGCGAACCGGGCGGCGGTTGTCAGCCGTAGCCGCCGTGCCCCCCTTCGTGCTGCACCTTCCCCCGGAAGATCCAGTAGGCGTGGGCCTGATAGGCCAGCACCACCGGGATGATGACCATGACGCCCACCCCGAGGAAGGCGAGGGATCGGGGATCCGAAAGCCCGTCCCACACCGTGACCTGACGGGGCACCACATAGGGCCACAGGCTCACCACGAGGCCGAACAGGCCGAGGGCGAACAGCACGAGAGACAGGACGAACGTCTGCGCCTCCCGGCCATTCCAGATGGCCCACCAAATCCCCGCGATCACCGCCACGGTGAGGAGCGGCACGGGCGCGAGCCAGAACAGGTTCGGCAGAGCGAACCAGCGCGCCGCGACCTCGGGCACGCTCCAGGCGCTCCACAGGCTCACCAGCAGCATCATCGCGCTGGTCAGGATCAGCGCCGCGCGGGCGATCTCCCGGCCGAACACCTGCGTCGGACCCTCCGCCTTCCAGATCAGCCATCCGGCGCCGATGAGCGCGTATCCGCCCACGAGGCCGATGCCGCACAGGATGCCGAGCACGCTGAGGAAGCTGAAGGCACCGCCGGCGAACATGCCGTTCTCCACCGGCACCCCGTCGATCAGCCCGCCGAGGATAAGCCCCTGGCAGAAGGTGGCGAGGAGGGAGCCGGCGAAGAAGGCGGCATCCCACACCGGCCGGAACCGCGTCGCTTGCAGGCGGAAGCCGAAGGCGACGCCCCGGAAGATCAGGGCGAACAGCATGAACATGATGGGCAGATAGAAGGCCGGCAGCAGGACGTAGTAGCCGGCGGGAAAGGCGGCGAAGAGGAGCGTGCCGCCCATCACCAGCCACGTCTCGTTGCCGTCCCAGACGGGTTCGATGGAGGCCATCATCACATCGCGGTCCTGATCGCGCGGGGCGGCGAGGAAGAGGATGCCGACGCCGAGGTCCAGTCCGTCGGCGAGCACGTAGACCGTGACGCAGAAAAGAGCGGCGGCGGCAAAGAGGAGCGGCACATGGTCCGCCTGCATCAGCTCGGTCATGGTCAGGCCTTCGCTTGTCCGGCGCCGGGGACGGGCGACGGAAGGGTGGGGGAGTTGGTGAAGAGGCCGACGCTGGTGCGCTCCATGCCGGGTCGCTCGGCCACCTCGGGCGATGTGTCGGTCGGGCCCTTGAACGCCACCCGTCCGGCGAACCAGAGGAAGGCAAGGAGGAGCAGGTTGTAGACGGCGAAGAAGATGAGGAGGCTGGTGGTCACCGCCCCGGCGGCCACCGGGGCGACGGCATCGGCGGTGCGCAGCACGCCGTAGATGATCCAGGGCTGCCGGCCCGCCTCCGTCACCGTCCAGCCGGCCAGCACGGCGACGAGGCCGAGGGGGGTGGTCGCCATGGCGAGATACTGGAACCAGCGGGTGTCGTAGAGCCGTCCGCGCATCCGCAGCACCAGCCCCGTCAGCGCCGTCATCAGCAGCAGCATGCCGATGCCGGCCATGATGCGGAAGGCGAAGAACACGATGGGCACGTTGGGCTGGTCGGCGGGCGGCACCGCCTTCAGGCCCTGAACCTCCCCGTCCCAGCTGTGGGTGAGATAGAGGCTGGCGAGGTGGGGGATTTCCACCGCATAGAGGTTCTTCTGCGCCGCCATGTCGGGCCAGGCGATCACCGTCATGGCCGGGCCGCGGGTGGTGTCCCACAGGCCCTCCATGGCGGCGAGCTTGGTCGGCTGTTCGACGAGCGTGTTGCGGCCGTGCAGGTCGCCGATGAAGATCTGGAGCGGGGCGAGCACCAGCGCCAGCCACAGCGCCATGGAGAAGGCGGTGCGGGAGGCGGCCACATGCTGGCCGCGCCACAGGTGGAAGGCGGAGACGCCGGCGATCATGAAGGCGCAGGTGAGGAAGCTGGCGCACACCATGTGGGCGAGGCGATAGGGGAAGGAGGCGGTGAAGATCACCTGCCACCAGTCCATCACATGGAAAATGCCCCCGGCATCCGCGACGGCCCCGGCCGGGGTCTGCATCCAGCTGTTGGCGGCGATGATCCAGGTGGTGCTGATGAGCGCGCCACCCGCCACCATGAGGCAGGCGAAGAAGTGCGTCCCCTTCGACACGCGGGACTCGCCGAACAGCATGATGCCGATGAAGCCGGCCTCCAGGAAAAAGGCGGTCATGGTCTCATAGGCGAGGAGCGGGCCGAGCACGTTGGCGACGGAGCGCGAGAAGCCGGCCCAGTTGGTGCCGATCTGGTAGCTCAGCACGATGCCGGTCACCACGCCCATGCCGAAGACCAGCGCGAACAGGCGCATCCAGAAGCGCATGAGGTCGCGATAGACCGTCTTGCCCGTCCGCCACCACAGGAAGCTGAGCAGGGTGACGAACCAGGCGGTGCCGATGGTGAGCGTCGGCCACAGGATGTGAAAGCCGACCGTGAAGGCGAATTGCAGGCGCGAGAGCGCGAGGGCGTCCATGGTCATTTCGCTCCGATGGCGGGGGCGGATTTCACGAGGCGCACCGGGACGCCCTTCGAGGCCGGGGTGAAGCTTTGGGGGTCGTGCGCGTAGAGCGGCACGAGGGGGTTGGTCTCGGGGTAGTAGGCGGCGCAGCTCGCCTCCGGGAACGGATGGAGGACGACGCGGAAGCCGCGCACCGCGCGTTCGATGCCGTCGGTGGAGACGGTCACGATGTCCACGCGGTCGTCCGGCTTCAGCCCGCGCTTTTCCATCTCCTTCTCGCCGAGGAAGATCACATCGCGCGCGCCATGGACGCCGCGGTAGCGGTCGGAGAGCGAATAGAGCGTGGTGTTGTACTGGTCGTGGCTGCGCACGGTGGTGAGCCAGAGCGGGTGGCCGTTGACGCCGGGGTCCTCGCACAGGCCTTCGCAGACGATGAAGTTCGCCTTGCCCGAGGCCGTCGCCCAGATCCGCTCGCGGGCGGTGGAGGTGAGGTGGAAGCCGCCCGGCTGCTTGATCCGTGCGTTGTAGCCCTGGAAGATCGGGAACACCGCCTCGATGTCCTCGCGGATCAGCGCATAGTCCGCCGTCAGCGCCTCCCAGTTCACCCTGGAGCGGCTGCCGAGCGTCGCCCGCGCCATGCCGGCGATGATCGCCGGCTCGCTCTTCAGATGCGCGGAGGCCGGCAGATTGTGGCCGGTGGAGGCGTGGACCATGGACATGGAATCCTCCACCGTCACCGACTGCGGCCCGCTTGCCTGCATGTCGATCTCGGTCCGGCCGAGGCAGGGCAGGATCAGCGCGTCCCGTCCGTGGACCAGGTGGCTGCGGTTGAGCTTGGTGGCGATGTGGACGGTAAGGTCCAGCCGGCGCATGGCCGCCTGGGTCAGCTGCCAGTCCGGGATGGCGGCGGCGAAATTGCCGCCGAGGCCGATGAACACCTTGGTCTCGCCGCGCAGCATGGCCTCCAGCGCGGTGACCACGTTGTGGCCGAACGCCCGCGGCGGGGTGAAGCCGAAGCGCGCCTGTATGGCATCAAGCAGCGCAGCGGACGGCACCTCGGTGATGCCCACCGTGCGGTCGCCCTGCACGTTGGAATGGCCGCGCACCGGGCAGATGCCGGCGCCCTCGCGCCCCACATTCCCCTTGAGCAGCGCGAGGTTGGCGATCTGCTGCACATTCTGCGTGCCGTGGCGATGCTGGGTGATGCCCATGCCGTAGACCAGGATCGCCCGCTCCGCCCGCATGTAGGCCTCGGCCGCCGTCTCGATGTCGGCACGGGCGATGCCGCTCTTGCGCTCGATGTCCTCCCAGGAGGTCACGGCGAGGTCGGCGATGAGGGCATCGATGCCGGCGGTGTGGCCGCGGATGAAGTCCCAGTCGAGCACCGGCGCCAGTTCCTGCCCGCGGGCCGCTTCATCCGCCGCGACGAGATGCTTCATCATGCCCTTGAGGAGGGCCACGTCGCCGCCGACGCGCACCTGGAAGATGCGCGAGGAGATGGGCGTGGAGGTGAGCGTCGCCATCTCCACCGGGTTCTGCGGCGCCTGGAAGCGCTCCAGCGCCCGCTCGCGGAACGGGTTGAACGACATGATGGTGGCGCCGCGCCGCGAGGCGTTGCGAAGCTCGGTCATCATGCGCGGCGAGTTGGTGCCGGGGTTCTGCCCGAAGATGAAGATGCAGTCGGCCCGCGCGAAATCCTCCAGCAGCACCGTGCCCTTGCCGACGCCGATGGACTGGGGAAGCCCGACGCTGGTGGCCTCGTGGCACATGTTGGAGCAGTCGGGAAAGTTGTTGGTACCGTATTCGCGGGCGAAGAGCTGGTAGAGAAAGGCCGCTTCGTTGGAGGCGCGGCCCGAGGTGTAGAAATCCACCATGTTGGGGTCGGGCAGAGCATTGAGATGCTGCCCCACGAGGGCGAACGCCTCTTCCCAGCGCACCGGCAGGTAGCGGTCGCTCCCGGCGTCATAGCGCATGGGGTGGGTGAGGCGGCCTTCCATCTCCAGCTCGTAATCGCCGAGGGCGGCGAGCTCCGTCACGGTGTGGGCGGCGAAGAATTCGGGCGTGCAGCGCTTCGCCGTCGCCTCCCAAGCCACCGCCTTGCCGCCGTTCTCGCAATATTCGAAGGGCGAGGTGTGCTTCGGGTCGCCCCATCCGCAGCCGGGACAGTCGAAGCCGCCGGGCTGGTTCATCCGCGACAGTGTGGCCATGCCGGACACGGCGACGTGCTGCTCCACCAGCGCGCTGCCCATGGCCTTCAGGGCGCCCCAGCCGCCGGCGGGCTCATGATAGGGACGAATGGATTTCGCGATGCCCATGGGCGGCTCCCGCAGCAATGAGGGGGTGAGGCCGTCAAGCGAGGGGGCTCGTCTCGACTGCACAGGTCGCCGGACGTGAAAGTAACCGGAAGACGAGGATATGATTGCCGCAGGATCAGCCCGAATAAATGGGCTTCACATATGCCCGGCGCATACCTTTGTATGGCGCGGGACAGTCTTTGCGCAGGATGACGGGGCAGGGGACGAGGCAGGGATGAGGCGGCGCGAACGCATACGGCCCGCCCGTTTCGGGGCGGGCCGTCGGTCGGCTCGGGTCGGTCGCTACTTTCCGGAGATCGAGACCGTCGCGGTGAGGCCGGCGGAGAGGATGACCGAGGGTGGCACGGGATCGAGGGCGATGCGCACCGGCACGCGCTGGGCGAGGCGCACCCAGGTGAAGACCGGGTTCACCGAGGCGAGGCCGGAGACATCCGGCGCCACATTGGGGATGGCGATGCCCCGGCCGATGCCGGTGACGTGGCCGGCAAGGGGCGTGGGATAGGCCATCAGCGCGACCTTCGCCTTGTCGCCCACGTGGATGCCGGACAGGACGGTCTCCTCGAAATAGCCGTCCACCCAGAAACTGTCGCTGTCCACCACGGAGAGCGCGCGCTGGCCGCTGGTGCCATAGTCGCCCACCTGGGTGAGCAGGTTCGTGACATAGCCGTTCACCGGAGAGACGATGCGCGTGCGGCTGAGGTTGAGCTTCGCCTGGTCGCGATCGGCGAGGGCCTGCTGATAGGCGGCCACCGCCATGTCCGCCGAGGCTGCGAAGCTCTGCTTTTCCTCTTCCGACGCGGCGATGGCGCTCAGTTTCGTCCGCCGTTCCGCCTCCGCCTTCTTGTTCTCGAGGTCGGCCTTCGCGCGGGCCACGGCGGCCTCGGCATTGGCGAGCGCGTTCTGGTAGTCGGAGGGCTCGATCACCATCAGGAGGTCGCCCTTGTGGACGAACTGGTCGGCCTTCACCGGCAGCTCGACGATGCGCCCCGAGATCTGCGGCGCCACGGTGACCACATAGGCCCGCACGGTGCCGTCGCGGGTCCAAGGCGTGGTCATGTAGGTCTCCCATATCCGCCATCCGAGGATGCCGGCGATGCCGACCACGGCGAGTGTCAGGAGGACGCCCATCACGCGACGCGAAACGGAGGCTCCTTTTTCGGCAGGGATGTCGATGGCGGTCATGAACCTGCTCCTATGCTCAGCACGGTGAGGGACAGTACGATCACGTAGATCGCGAGATTGAACAGGGCCGGGTGCCACACCGTTCGCGACAGGCCGGTGCGGTTGCCGAGCATGATGAGCGGGACGGTCATCAGCCACGCCGCCAGCATCATGGCTGCAAATGGCGAGAATAGAACGCCGAGGAGATTGAGTTCCGAGAACATGGGATGGATCTCGTCTTTTCTGATCTAGCTGAGGTTGGCGCTTTGACCGTCCGCTCCTTCGAGGAGGCCCGAACAGGCATCGATTGCGTCCGTGATGATCTTGATCTGTGCGAGCGACGACATGACCGCCGGGGCCTCGGAGGGTTGGGAGGCCGCCCGCTCCGCCAGCACGCGCTCCATGTCGCTGAAGGCGATGCGCGCCTGCGCCGCCCGCCCCTCCGCAAGCGCGGCACTGGCGTCCGAGATGAGCCGGCGCTCGACTTCGTCCGCCGGCGTTTCGCGCAGGAGGATCAGGGCCCGCCCGAGGACGAAGAGCGTCAGGAGGGAGTTCGCCTGTTCGTCCGTCGCCTGGGGCGGCAGATCCTCGACACGGCGCGTCATCACCGCCGTCCAGCGCGCCGCGTCCCGGGTCTGTGGCCGGCCCGCGAGCCGTCGCAGGTCGCGGACCGAGAGGGCGAGAAGGCGACGCGCGCGCACCTCGGGCGACAGACCCGGAATGATGATGAAGAACAGCGTTCCGATGATGTTGCCCAGGATGATCGTCAGCGCGATGTTGAAAAAGGTGGACGCATCATAGGAAATCGGGTTCCCGACCCCGATCAGAGGCAGGAGATTGACGGACATCGCCAGGAACAGCGGCGTGTGCCAGCTGCCCGCCTGCATCCAGCCGACCGGCACCAGGAAGAGCGCCAGCATCACGGCGAGCTGCGGGAAGGTGGAGATGGACGGCATGACGCCGAAATAGAGCCCGCAGCCGACCGCCACCACGAGGATGGAGCCGATGGTGTAGTCCGTGACGAGCACGCGGGCCTGATCGCCCGCCGGAGCGAAGATCAGGACGGCGATCGCGACGAAGGCAATGGCGAGGGGACCGTTCGGCCATTCGGTGGCGATGGTGAAGGCTGCCGCCGCGGCGACCGCCGAGAAGACACGGAAGCCGCTGAGCAGGGGCGGAAGCGGATCGCCGATGACGATGGTCCACGGTGCGGTCCGGCGTTCTGCCCTCGCACCCATAAGCAAGGCGATGCTTCCTGCTGTTGCTTGGAGGCAAAGGACGAGGTCGCGGGTCGCATCGGCCAGAACTGAGGCGCTGGCGTCATCGTGCGGAAGCGCCTCAAGGGCTCGCAAAGCCTCCGCGCAGGCGTTGCGGAGCCGCTCCGGGTCTCGCCCGAGATCGGCCGGATCGAGGCGGGAGAGAAGGGTGTCCAGGCACGCACGAACGTCGTCGCTCGGTTGGCCGGAAACCTCCTGCTCCAATGCAATCCTCTGCCAGCCGAGCACCGCGTCCATGAGGCGCGCGCCGGCCTCACGCAGATGACCGCTGCGTGAGCGCAGATACGGGGAATCTGCCATGGCCGCATCGGCTGCGGCCGGAAACAGGCTCAGCTGCCGCAGGACTTCCCTGGGGCTCACGCGTGTCTCGCGCGCGTCTTGGGGCGTGGCGAAGGTCGAACGGAAGCCGCGGACCAACTGGCGGGCCATATCTTCCAGAAGGCTGGCGAAGGCCCTGCGCGCGGCGCCGAAGTCGGTGAGGAGGATGACGAAGAGCGTCGATCCGATGCCGATGCCGATTTCGCTGACACGGACGATGGAGAAAAAGAAGGCCGACGTCGGATCGGCGATGGTGTCGGCGAAGATCACGGCAGCGGTGAAGCCGGCCAGGGCCGCGGCGTAGGACGCGAAGTTGCGAAGCACCACGACGGCGACCCCGCACAGGCCGCACCACGCGGCGAGGCAGAAGGCGAGGGTGTATCGGCTCTGGGCGAAGAGCCCGAGCACCGTCACCATGGCCAGCGCGCCCGCCACCGTTCCGATGATCCGCCAGCGTCCCTTCTGCAGGGATGTGCCGAGGTTCGGCTGGCACACGATGGCCGCTGTCGTCGCCGCCCAGAAAGAGTTCTGGAGTTCGAGCGCATAGGTGATGTAGAGCGCCAGACAAACCGACGCCGCAAGCCGGACGCCGAACAGGGCGCGCGGGCCCCACGAGCGAAGACGCGCGCGCAGGGCTCCGGAATTTGTCTCCGGGGGGCTGTCGAGAGTGCCTTTTACTGTGGAGCTCATTGATGCCGTGCCTTGCTGAACCCATCGAGGCTCTGTTGAGCATAGGTCCTGCCGGGCGACGGCCAATTATACGCAAGGTAGTGGGGGCCTACCTTGGTTTGATTACACTATCGGGTTAGCCGAGCGAGCCGCTGAGGCGCTGGCCGTAGGCGACGATCGCCGCCCCCACCGGAGCACGTTCGGCGGCATAGGCCGAGAGGGCGGTGTCAATATCCGGGGTGTGGGTGAGCGCATCGCGGAGCGCGAAGGCATCGCCCGCCGCCTTCGCCACGCCCATGGCGGTGTGGGGGCGGGCGACGAAGGCCGCATCGCCCATGAGCGCGACGCGGCCGGAAACCATCTGCGGCGGCGCGTAGTCGAAGATGGCATGGAGAAAGGGGCGCGGCTCGGCCTCCACCACGGCGGCGAAGGCCGGGGGCAGCAGGCGCGCGGCATCGGATTTCATCGTGGCTGCGATGTCCGGCCGAACCCGACCTGGCGCGAGGGAGAAGGGGCGGCGCACGCCGTCGATGTCGGTGAGAACGCTGTCGAGTTCGTCCGGCGTATAACGCCGGTACCAGACCCAGTTGTAGCGGCGGTGGCCGGCGACGGTGGAGCCGTCCGGGCCGGGCACGAGATAGCCCAGGATGTGCGAGCCCGGCATCTCGTAGAAGGCGAAGCGGTCGAAAAGCTGTCCGGCGGCCGCCGCCGGTACCTCGGCCTCGGGAACGAGGCCGCGCCAGGTGGCGTAGCCCACATAAGTGGGCCGGGACTCCGGGCCCGCAACCGCGCTGCGCAGCGTCGAGCCCACCCCGTCGGCGCCGATGATGAGATCCGCCCGCTCCTCGGTGCCATCGGAATAGGTCACGCGGGCGCCGCCCGGCTCCGGCGCCACGGAAACTGCCTGGCGGTCGATGTGGTAACGATCATCCGGCAGCAGATGGCGGAAGGTGCGGAACAGCACGTCCCAGGAGAGTTGGGTCTGGGGCGTGCGCTGGCGATGGATGATGGCGCCGGCCCGGTCGAGATAGATGCGTTCGTGGGCCGTCACCCCCACATGGGCGAGGTGCTCCACGCCGACTTCCCTCAGGATGTCGAACACCTCGCGCTGGGCGACGAGGCCGGCGCCCCGCCCCTCCAGCCCATGCACCGATCGTTCCGTCACGCGCACGTCGAAGCCGGCGCGGTGCAGCAGCACGGCAGCGAACAGGCCGCCGATGGAGCCGCCGACGATGAGAATGCGAGGGGGCATGGCCTGTCTCTCCTGAACGCTAGACGATGAAATCGATGACGCCGCCATCGACGCGCAGGGCGGCGCCGGTGGTGGCGGAGGCGAGCGGCGAGGCGATGTAGACCGCCATGTTGGCGACCTCCTCCACGCTCGCCGGCCGCTGGATGATGGAGCTTGGCCGGTGGGCTTTCACGAAGTCGGCGCCGGCCTCCTCCAGCGTCTTCCCGGCCGCCACCGCGTCCTTCAGCATGGCTGCGACGCCCTCCGACAGAGTGGGGCCGGGCAGGATGGAATTCACGGTCACGCCCGTGCCCGCCATGCGCTTGGCGAGGCCGCGGGCGAGGGAGACGTCGGCCGTCTTGCTGACGCCGTAGTGGATCATGTCCGCCGGGATGTTGAAGGCGGATTCCGAGCCGAGGAACAGCATGCGCCCCCAGCCGCGCTCCGCCATGCCCGGCAGGTAGGCGCGGGCGAGGCGGACGCCCGACATGACGTTGATCGCCCAATGCCGGTCCCACACCGCATCGTCGGTCTCGAAGAAGTCGGACGGCTGGAAGATGCCGAGATTGTTCACGACGATATCGAACGCCGGCTCGGCCGCCACCAGCGCGGCGGCGCCTTCCGCGGTGCCGAGGTCGATGGCCTGCCCGCGCGCCGTGCCACCGATGCGCGCCACGGCCTCGGCCACCTTCGTCTCCGCGCGCCCGTTGACGACGACCGTTGCCCCGGCCTGCGAAAGCCCCTTGGCGATGGCGAAGCCGATGCCTTCGCTCGACCCGGTGACGAGGGCGGTCTTGCCCGAGAGATCGATCTTCATGGCTGTCTCCTGTGGGTGTGGCGATGCCGCGCCCGGCGCGGGATCTGGCTCCGTTCAGCGGAGCGGCGGTGGATCCATCATGGCATGGCGGATACGGCTTGCATCGAGGGGCAGAGTGGCGAGGCGCTGGCCGATGGCGTCGCGGATGGCATTGCCCAGCGCCGCCCCCATGGGCCCCTGCGCCGCCTCCCCCGCGCCGAGGAAGGGCAGGCCCGGCCGAGGCACGATGTGGACCTCCACGGCGCGGGGCACGCGGGAGAAGCGCAGGATGGGATAGGCCGCCCAGTCCACCGAGGTGATGCGCCGACGATCGAAGCGCACGCCCTCGAACAGCGTCCAGCTCGTCGCCTGCACGATGCCGCCCTCGATCTGGTTGCGCACCCCGTCCGGGTTCACCACCTGCCCGGTGTCCACCGCCGCCACCACGCGCGTGACGAGGAGCCGGCCGGTGTCCGCATCGATGGCGACCTCCAGCGCGATGGCGCAATAGGCCTCGAGGTTCTTGTAGCGCGCGAAGGCGAAGCCGTAGCCGCCCCCGGCGGGGGACTTCGGCCGGTCCTTCCAGCCGAAGCGCTCGGCGGCGGTGGTGATGACCGCCTTCGCCCGCTCGTCCTGAAGATGGCGCAGGCGGAAATCCACCGGGTCCTGCCCCGCCCGGCGGGCGAGTTCGTCCATGGTGCTCTCGATGGCGAAGACGTTGAGGTAGCCACCCAGCGAGCGCATGGAGGAGCCGCGCAGCGGCATCTCCGGCAGGAAGTGGTTCACCGCCCGCGCATTGGGCAGCACGTAGAGCGGCACGGCGTTTCGGTCGCCGCCGCCTTCCGGCATGGGCAGGTCCACCGGCGGTGCCGGGGGGAACGGCTCGGCCTTGTCGCGGGCGGCGAGGAGGGTGCCAGGCGGGCCGGGGCGCATCATGTGCGATTGGCTCCACACATCGTGCTGCCATGCGGTGATCGCGCCGTCCGGTCCCAGCGCCGCGCGCACGCGGGCTACCATGCCCGGTCCGAACGGCTCCCAGGCATGCTCCTGCTCGCGCATCCACTGGACGCGCACCGGCCGTCCGGGGAAGGCGCGGGCAAGCATCGCAGCGTCTGCGCCGGCATCGTCCGCGCCGTTCTGGCCATAGCAGCCGGCCCCCTCCGCATGGATGCAGCGCACCTTCTCCGGGGACATGGCGAGGAGGCCCGCGAGGGCATCGCGCAGCGGATAGACGCCCTGGGTGTGGGTCCACACCGTCATGGCATCGCCCTCCAGATGCGCGATGGCGCAGGAGGGGCCGATGGAGCCATGGGCGAGGTAGGGGCGGGTGAACAGGGTATCGAGTGTGAAGGACGGCGCATCGGGCTGCCCCACGTCGAGAATGGTGGTGTCCCGCGTCGGCAGGGCCATCAGCGCCTCGGGCAGGCGCGCCTCGTCGGGAAGCTGTGCGGTCTCCTCCCACCGGGCGAGGGTGGCGAGCCGGCGCATGGCCTGGATCGCCGTCCATTCCTGCTCGGCGATCACCCCCAGGAAGGCGCCGTCGCGCACCACTTTGAGCACGCCGGGCATGGCCTCCACCGGCCCGGCGTCGAGCGCGACCAGCCGGGCGCCATAGCTCGGCGGGCGCACGATGCGGCCGTGGACCATGCCGGGCAGGCGCATGTCCTGCACATAGGCCGCCCCGCCCGTGACTTTCGCCGGGATGTCGACGCGCGGCACGGGGCGATCCATCACCGTGAAATCGCGCGGATCGGTGAGGATCGAGGTGGGTGCGGCATCTACGTGCAGCAAGGTGTCGGAGACCAGCTCGCCATAAGAGAGCCGAAGGCCGGCGGGGCCGGTGACGATGCCGTCCCGCGCCGTCAAACCCGCGCGGGCGACGCCCGCGCGGCGCGCGGCTTCGCCGATGAGGATCTCGCGCACCTGCGCCGCCGCATTGCGGATGGCAGTGCCGGAATCCTGCACCGAGTGGCTGGCGGCCGTATAGCCCTCGTTGGGGGTCCGCCCGGTGTCGGCGGTGATGAGGTCGAGCCGCGCGAGGGGCAGCTTCAGCTCTTCCGCCGCCACCTGCAGCAGAGCGGTGCGGATGCCTTGTCCCAGCTCCGCCTTGCCGGTGAAGATGGTGGCGTTGCCGTCCGGCGCGATGCGGATCCAGGCGTCCAGCCGGGGCGTGGCGTCGAGGCTGCCGGGCAGGCCCCGCAGGGGTGTCGCGCTGGCGCCGGTCTCGGTCTGGGCGAAGGCCCGGCCCGACAGGCCGAAGGCGAGAATGAGGGCGCCGGTGCCCCGCAGCACGGCGCGGCGGGAGAGGGCCTGTGTCATCGCACGGCCTCCATTTTGCCAGCCATCGCGCGGGCGGCACGCTTCACGGCGCGGACGATGCGCACATGGGTTCCGCACCGGCACAGGCTGGGTTCCAGGGCGGCGAGGATTGCGTCGTCGTCCGGGTCGCCATCGCGCTCCAGCAGGGCCTGCGCGCGAATGATCATGCCGGCGATGCAATAGCCGCACTGGGCCGCCTGCTCGGCGATGAAGGCGGCCTGCACCGGCCCCGGCGCCTCGGCGCTGCCGAGCCCCTCGAGCGTGCGCACCGCGCGCCCCTCCAGCAGCATCACCGGCGTGACGCAGGAGAAGACGGGCTCCCCGTCCACCAGCACCGTGCAGGCGCCGCACTGGCCGAGGCCGCAGCCGAATTTCGCGCCGTTCAATTCGAGTTCGCCGCGCAGCACGTAGAGCAGGGGCGTGTCCGGCGCGGCGGCGATGGTGCGGCGCGTGCCGTTGACGGTGAACGTGGTCATGGGGCGCCTTTCGCGGGGTTCACGTTGGTCTGGGGAGCTGCGGTGTGGCGGGCCGCGGTGATGGCGGCGGCGAGGTCCGGCCAGGCGGGCCGCGCGGCAATGTCGCGGCGCAGGTAGTCGAGAAGAGCCGTCAGCGCGGTGTCGTCCATGGCGGCGAAGGGCGGCATGACGGGCGCCGCCATGCCGTCCGCCGCCGGAACCCCGCGCAGGATGAGGTTGAGCAGGTTCTGCGGCGTCTCGGCCGCAAGCGCCGTGGAGAGGGCGATGTCCACGCCGCCGAGCGGCAGCGGCCGGCCGGCCTGGTGACAGGCGGCGCAAGCGGCGGCGAAGACGCGACGGCCCGCGCCGGCATCCGCGGGTAGGGCCAT
>NZ_JAYRPE010000063.1:0-3325 GCF_041911315.1 Xanthobacter sp.
GCGGCCGTGCCGCCACGCTGGAGCTGCGCCTGCGCTGCGATGCGGCCGGCGACGGCGCGCCCGCCTTCCTCACCGCCGAGGTCCGGTGCCGGGCCATGCGGGGCGGCATGGTGCGCGTCTCCTGGCGGGCGCCCTGGCAGCAGGCCCAGACCGAGCAGATGAAGGCCGAACGCCAGAAGGCCGACGCCGCCGCCCGCGCCCGCGCCGAGGCCGAGGCGGCCAACGCCGCCAAGAGCCGCTTCCTCGCCGCCATGAGCCACGAGCTGCGCACGCCGCTCAACGCCATCCTCGGCTTCTCCGAACTGCTCGCCACGCCGACCGGCGCGCCGCTGGACGATGCGCGCAAGGCCGACTATGCCCGCATCATCCATGAAAGCGGCCAGCACCTGCTCGGCCTCGTCAACGACATCCTCGATCTGTCGCGGGTGGAGGCCGGCGCCTATGTGCTGGAGCGCGAGGCGGTGGACGTGGGCGCCCTCGTCGCCGGCTGCGCCGAGATGGTGGCACTCGATGCCGAGCGCAACGGCGTGAGCGTGAAGACCAAGGTGCCGGCGCGCCTGCCCCTGCTTGATGCAGACAAGCGCGCGCTGCGCCAGATCGTGCTCAACCTGCTCTCCAATGCCGTCAAGTTCACCCCCGCCGGGGGGCGGGTGCAGGTGGGCGTCAGGATGCAGGGCGACGAACTCATCATCCGCGTTCGCGACACCGGCCCCGGCATGCGGCCGGAGGACGTGGCGCGCCTCGGCGAGCCCTTCTTCCAGGCCGGCGACTGCATCCAGAAGGCGCGGGGCTCGGGCCTCGGCATCGCCGTGGTGAAGGGCCTCGTGAAGCTGCACGACGGCGATGTGCGGGTGGAAAGCGCGCTCGGTCGGGGGACGAGCGTGTCGGTGAGCCTGCCGGTCGCGGCCGCGATCGAGGCCCCGGGGTACGGACAGGGACAGGGGGTCGTGGCGCCGTTTCCGGCGCGGACCGAAGACACACGGGCAAAGAGGACGGCATGAAGCTGGAAACGGCCACCGCAAACGCAGCGCCCCCGGAACTCGCCGAGGCCGCCGAGGCGGAGGAGACCGCACGGCAGGCGCGCCGGCTGCGCCGCATGGACGTGATGGCGGCGCTGGTGGCACTGGCCGGCAGCGGCGCCTTCCTCGCCAACGTGCTTGTCCTTCAGACCTCGCCGCCCAGCGCACCGCTGCCCATGGCCCGACCGGCCGGGGCCGGAAAGGTCAACCACACCACTGTGCCGCTCACCGCCACGGGCACCGGTACCGCGACGACGTCGGCACCCGCAGGCGGCGCCACCACGGGCTCGCTTGGCTATCTCTCCATCCGCACCTCGGTGACAGGCACCGCGGCTCCCCTCGTGCCGGCGACCGGCGCGCGCACCGCGGACGCCCGCGGCGAGCCGCCGCCCAGCCGCCCGCCCGCGGGCCTCGTCTCGTCGGGGGACATTACCGGCGCCGTGCGTCCGCCGGTGGACGTGGGCGCCTCGCCGCGCATCCTCTCGGTGCAGAAGGCGCTCTCCAAGCTCGGCTACGGTCCCATCAAGGTGGACGGCCGGCCCGGCGGCGAGACGCGCGCCGCCATCGTGCGCTTCCAGCGCGACCGCAACCTGACCGCCGACGGCGAGATCACCGACAAGCTGGTGCGCGAGCTGGGCTCCGTCTCCGGCATGGCGCTGAACTGATGGCTTTGACCTGAATGCGCCTCAAGAGCGCGATCTTCGTCTCCGCCCTCATCCGCCGCTGCCAGGTGGAGGGGTGCTATGCGACCCTGGTGCGCAAGGGCGCGGAGGAGGCCGGCGCCATCTTCGTGAAGGTGGCCCGCCTCGATGGCACCGCCGCGCTCTACGGCCCCGCGCCGCAGTCCGCTTTCGACGAATCCTTCCCGGCGGACCGCAAGTTCTCGGTGCTGGTCGCCCCCGGCAGCCCGGAGGCGGATGCCGACGCCCGCATCGCCCGCGAGCTGAAGTTCGACCCGGACATCTTCGTGCTGGAGATCGAGGACCGCCAGGGGCGGCACTTTCTGGATCTCGTGGAGTAGCGGCGCCCCGTCCCCCCTGCCCTCCCCTCCCCCGCGACTTAGCGCTCCGTCAGCTTCAGCTCGATGCGGCGGTTGCGGGCGCGGGCTTCGTCCGACGTGCCGGTATCGAGCGGCTGGTACTCGCCGAAACCTGCGGCGATGAGGTGGTTGGGGCTCACCCCCTTGGCGATGAGATACTGCACCACCGCGATGGCGCGCGCCGCCGACAGTTCCCAGTTGGAGGGGAACTGGGCGTTCGAGATGGGCCGGTTGTCGGTGTGGCCGTCGATGCGCAGCGCCCAGGAGATATCAGGCGGGATGGCCTTCTCGAGGTCGAGGATGGCGCCCGCCAGCTTGTCGAGGGAGGCGATGGCCTCCGGCTTCATCACCGCCGAGCCGGGATCGAAGAACACTTCCGACTGGAACACGAAGCGGTCGCCCACCACGCGGATGTCCGGCCGGTTGCCGAGGATGTCGCGCAGGCGGCCGAAGAACTCGGAGCGGAAGCGCGTCAGTTCCTGCACCCGCTGGGCCAGCGCCACGTTGAGCCGGCGCCCGAGGTCAGTGATCTTGGCTTGGCTCTCGGCGTCGCGCTTCTCGGAGATGTTGAGCGCCTCTTCCAGCGCCGCCATCTGCCGGCGCAGAGCCGCGATCTGCTGGTTGAGCAGCTCGATCTGGGCAGCGGCGCGGGCGGCCACGTCCTTCTGCAGATCGAGTTCGCGGGACAAGGCGTTGGCGCGGCCGGTGTCGGAGGGGGCCGGCACGGCGATGGCCTGACCGCGCAGCTTGTCGCGCTCGCTCTCGCTGGCCTCCAGCGAGGCGCGCACGGAGGCCAGCTCGCTCTCGGAGGACTGGCTGTTCGCGCGCTCCAGCGAGAGGAGGTCGGTGAGCTGGCGGATCTGCGCCTGAAGGCGCTGCATCACGTCGTCCTTGCCCGCCATCTCCTGCGTCAGGAAGAACTGGGTGAGGATGAACACCGACAACAGGAAGGTGAAGACGAGGAGCAGCGTGGACAGGGCGTCCACGAAGCCGGGCCAGTAGTCGATGTGGCGGTCGCGCCCGCGCCGGCCGAGGGCCATGGGTTCTGCCTCCGCTCAGTTGCGCCGCGGACCGGCGTCGTCCTCGACCTTGGAGAGCAGGCGCCGCATCTGCTCCTGCTGCGCCTGCTGCTGCTCGATCATCTGCTTCAGCAGCGCCTGTTCGGACCGCATGTGGGTGACGAGGCCCTGAAGGCTCTCGGCAAGCTGCGCCAGCGCCGTGGTGACGCGCTGGGAGCCCGCCTCCGTCATGGTCTTCTCCAGCCGCC
>NZ_JAYRPE010000064.1:0-12581 GCF_041911315.1 Xanthobacter sp.
CCGGCGCCGGCCGCCGCCGCTCCGGCGCCCGCCCCGCCCCCGGAGCCCACCAATCCCCGCGAAAAGCTCTCCGGATTCCTGGCCGGTTTCCGCTGACGAGGTCCGAAATGGCTGATCTGTCTTCCATCTCCGCCCGCCTCGCCCGCCTGTGGGCCGGCTTCGTCGCCGCCGTCGGTCCCGTGCTCCGGGATGCCGACGCCTCGTGCGCGGTGCTGCTCGATCGTCTCGGCGCCGGCAGCAAGGCCGCTGGCCGCGCCACCGCGCGCGGCTCAGCAAGGGCCGCCATCGCCAGCTGGAACGTGCTGTGGCCCTTCACCGTGGGGCTCGGACATCTCGGCTGGCGCGGCGTCCGCCATGTGGTGCGCGGCCTGTTCGGCCTCGACCGTGCCGATCCCGATACCGTGGCGCGCGGCCGCATCAAGCTGGTGATGCTGGCCTTCTGCGGCTTGTTCATCGCCATCGCGGTGCAGCTCTCCCACCTCGCCATGACGGCGGACGGCGGCGGCGGGCGTGGGCGTGGCTCGGATGCGGTGGCCTCCGCGCGGCCGGACATCATCGACCGCAACGGCGACATCGTCGCCATCGACGTGAAGTCCCCGTCTTTGTTCGCCGAGCCGCGCCGCCTCATCGATCCCGACGAGGCGCTGGAAGGCCTGCTCAAGGTGCTGCCCGACCTCGACGTCGAGGAAGCCCGCAAGCGCCTCAATTCCGGCAAGGGCTTCGCCTGGCTGAAGCGCGAGATCACGCCGGCGCAGATGCGCGCTATCCATCGCCTCGGCTTTCCCGGCATCGGCTTCCTGAAGGAAAACCGCCGCATCTATCCCGACGGCCCCATCATCTCCCACGTGATGGGCGGGGTGAACGTGGACAACCAGGGCATTTCCGGTATCGAGAAGTGGATCGACAGCCGCGGCCTCGCCGAACTGCACCTCGCCGGCTTTGCCACCGATCGCCAGCAGGAGCCGGTACAGCTCTCCATGGACGTGCGCGTGCAGCACGCCGTGCGCGACGAGCTGGTGAAGGCGAAGAACAAGTTCCAGGCGCTGCACGCCATGGCCGTCGTGACCGAGGTGAACACGGGCGAGATCATCTCGCTGGTGTCGATCCCCGACTTCGACCCCAACACATCAGGCAATCCCAAGGACGACGCCTATCTCAACCGGCTCACCACCGGCGTCTACGAGATGGGCTCCACCTTCAAGGCACTGTCCTTCGCCATGGCGCTCGATTCGGGCAAGATCGGCCTGAACTCGACCTTCGATGCCCGCGGCGCGCTGCATTTCGGCAAGTTCGCCATCCACGACTACCACGCCGAGAACCGCGTGCTCACCGTGCCGGAGATCTTCCTCGTCTCGTCCAACGTGGGCACGGCGAAGATGGTGCTCTCCCTCGGGGTGGAGGCGCACAAGGCGTTCCTGAAGAAGATGGGCCAGCTCGACCGGCTCAAGACCGAGCTGCCGGAAAGCTCCGAGCCCATCGTGCCGAGGCGCTGGGGCGAATTGAACTCGGCCACCATCGCCTTCGGCCACGGCCTCTCCGTCGCCCCGCTGCAGGCGGTGATGGCGGTGAATTCCATGGTCAATGGCGGCTTCCTCATCCCGCCCACCTTCATCAAGCGGACGCCGGAAGAGGCGCAGAAGGTGGCGGTGCGCGTGCTGAAGCCTGAGACCTCGGACAAGATGCGCTACATCATGCGCCTCAACGCCGAGAAGGGTACGGCCACCAAGGCCGAGGTGCCCGGCTTCCTCGTCGGCGGCAAGACTGGCACCGCGGAGAAGGTGGTGAACGGGCGCTACGCCCACAACAAGCTGCTGACCTCCTTCACCGCCATCTTCCCCATGGACAAGCCGCGCTACCTCGTCCTCGTGATGTTCGACGAGCCCAAGGCGACCTCCGAGACCTACGGCTTCGCCACCTCGGGCTGGAACGCGGCACCAACCGCCGGCAAGATCGTCGAGCGCATCGCCCCCATGCTCAACATCGCGCCGCGCCAGAACCTGCCCAATGCGGAGCAGCTGCTGCGCATGCCGCTCAAGGTCGCCGACCGCAACTGATGTCACCGCTGCGGGAGCACGTTACCGCCACCGCAGCGGTCGCCCGCGCGGGGTGACAACCGGGGCGGGCGAATGCCAAAAAGGGGTCCGATGACCACATATTCTCTCGGACAGCTCCTCGACGGCCACGCCCGCATCCTGACGCCCGACGGCGCCCAGGAGCCGATCACCGGCCTGTCCTCCGACAGCCGCCGCATCACGCCAGGCGATCTCTTTGTCGCCATCCCCGGCACCCATGCGGACGGCACGCGCTTCATCGCCGACGCCATCGCGCGCGGCGCCGCAGCCGTGCTGATGGAGCCGACCGCGCCGGCCCCCCTCCTGCCGCCGCAGGTGGCCCTCGCCTTCACGCTGGATGCCCGGCGCTCCCTGTCGCTGGCCGCCGCGCGCGTCTATCCGCGCCAGCCGAAGACCATCGCCGCCATAACCGGCACCGCGGGCAAGACCTCCGTCGCCTTTTTCCTGCGGCAGATCTGGGAGCGACTCGGCCATCGCGCGGCGTATCTCGGCACCATCGGGCTGGTGAAGCCGGACGGCGCCACCTATGGCAGCCTCACCACGCCCGACCCGGTGGAACTGCACGCCACTCTCGACGCGCTCGCGGGAGAGGGCGTCACCCACATGGCGCTCGAAGCCTCCTCCCACGGCCTCGACCAGAAGCGGCTCGACGGCGTGCGCCTTTCCGCCGGCGGCTTCACCAATCTCGGCCGCGACCATCTCGACTATCACCCAACGATGGACGCCTATTTCCGCGCGAAGCTCCGCCTCTTCACCGAGGTGATGCCGCCGGATGCTGCCGCCGTGGCCGTCACCTCCGCCCCCTTCGCCGCGACCGCGCTCGCCTGGGCGCACGCGCGCGGCCTCCGGCTCCTGCCCATCGGCGAGGGACGGGCGGACGGCATCGACATCGCTGCAGCGACGGGTTCGCCCGCGGGGCAGAAGGTGTTGTTCGCGGACGGCACCAGTGCCGTGGTGCCGCTGGTGGGACGCTTCCAGCTGGACAATGCCCTGCTGGCCGCCGGCCTCGCCATCGCCTGCGGCGCTGATCGTGCCGAGGCGTTCGCCGCCCTTGCGCACCTCAAGGGTGTTCCGGGCCGGCTGGAGCGCATCGGCGACGACCCGCGTCGGCCGGTCTTCGTGGACTACGCCCACAAGCCGGAAGCCCTGGCCACCGTGCTCGATACCCTGCGCGCCGCCATCCCCGGCCGGCTCGTGGTGGTGGTCGGCTGCGGCGGCGACCGCGACCGGGGCAAGCGCCCCATCATGGGCGCCATCGCCGCCATGAAGGCGGACGTGGTGATCGTCACCGACGACAACCCGCGCAGCGAGGATCCGGCAGCGATTCGCGCAGAGGTATTGGAAGGCGCCCGGGGCGCCGGCCGCGGCGATGTGCGCGAGATCGGCGACCGGGCCGAGGCGATCCGGGCGGGCGTCGCCCTCATCGAAAGCGGGGATGCGCTGATCGTTGCCGGCAAGGGTCACGAAACCGGCCAAATCATCGGCGACCGGACATATCCATTCTCGGATGCGGCGGAAGTCCTCGCCGCCCTCAAGGAGGTCGCGGCATGAATGCGGGTGCGGGTACGGCAGAACAGGACGGCCGGGTGCTCCACACCGTCGCGGAAATGGCGGCGGCCATAGGGGCGGAGCTACGCGGCGCGCCGCGCGATGCCACCGGCATCTCCATCGACAGCCGCTCGCTCGCCCCCGGCGACACCTTCTTCGCCATCGCCGGCGAGAACAGCGACGGCCACGCTTATGTGGGCAAGGCGCTGGACGCCGGGGCCTCCGCCTGCGTGGTGGCCCGCGACAAGGCGGACCAGTTCCCCGCCGATGCCCCCCTCCTCGTGGTGGACGACGTGCTCGCCGCCCTGACCGACCTTGCGCGCGCCAGCCGTGCGCGCTCGAAGGCCGGCATCGTCGCGGTGACGGGATCGGTGGGCAAGACCACCACCAAGGAAGCGCTGCGCATCGCGCTCGGCGCCGACGGCGAGACCCACGCGTCCGCCGCCTCCTACAACAATCACTGGGGCGTGCCCCTCTCCCTCGCCCGGCTGCCGCGTGAGGCGCGCTACGGCGTGTTCGAGATCGGGATGAACCATCCCGGCGAAATCACGCCGCTGGTGGAGCTGGTGCGCCCGCAGGTCGCCATCATCACCACCGTGGAGCCGGTCCACATCGCCCAGTTCTCAGGGATCGAGGAGATCGCCGACGCCAAGGCGGAGATCTTCCAGGGGCTGGAGCCGGGCGGCGCTGTGGTGCTGAACCTCGACAATCCCCTCTTCCCCCGGCTCAAGGCCGCTGCCGAGGCCCTGGGCATCGACCGCATCGTCACCTTCGGCGAGACCGCCGGCGCCGACGTGCGGCTGAAGGACGCGGCGCTGCAATCCTACTGCTCGGTGGGGGTGGCGGACGTGATGGGCACGCCCGTGACCTTCAAGGTGGGCATGCCGGGCCGCCACATCGTGCAGAACATGCTGGCGGTGCTCGCCGCGGCGAAGCTCGTCGGGGCCGACCTCGCGCTCGTCGGCCTCGCCCTCTCCCGCATGAAGGCGCCTCCCGGCCGCGGCGTCGCGCTGCGCCTGCAGGTGAAGGGCGGGCAGGCGACGCTGCTGGACGAAAGCTACAACGCCAACCCCGCCTCCATGCGCGCCGCCCTCGACGTGCTCAGCCGGACCCCGATAGGCCCGCGCGGCCGCCGCATCGCAGTGCTCGGCGACATGCTGGAGCTCGGCCCCGACGGCGAGGCGCACCATGCCGAGCTGGCCGAGGCGATCCGCACGGCGAAGATCGATCTGGTGTTCTGCTGCGGGCCGCAGATGCACGCGCTCTGGCAGGCCCTGCCCTCGGAGCGGCGGGGTGGCTATGCGATCCATGCCTCCCACCTCGAGCCCATGGTGGCGTCCGCCATCCGGGGCGGTGACACGTTGATGGTCAAGGGTTCCAACGGCAGCCGCATGGGACCGCTGGTCAAGAGCCTCGCCGAGCGCTTCCGCGCCGCCGAGGATGCGCTGCTCGAAGGATAGAATTCAGATGCTCCAGTGGCTTGCCGATCTCCACCAGTCCTTCACAGCCTTCAACGTCTTTCGCTACATCACCTTCCGGACCGGTGGCGCCGTGGTGACGGCGCTGCTGTTCGTGTTCCTGTTCGGCCCGGCGATGATCTCCATGCTGCGGCTGAAGCAGGGCAAGGGCCAGCCCATCCGCACCGACGGGCCGCAGTCGCACCTGCTCACCAAGAAGGGCACGCCCACCATGGGCGGGCTGATGATCCTCGCCGGCATCGCGGTGGCGACGCTGTTGTGGGCGAACCTGTTCAACTTCTATGTCTGGGTGGTGCTGCTGGTGATGCTCGGCTTCGGCATGATCGGCTTCTATGACGACTACCTGAAGGTGACGAAGCAGACCCATAACGGGCTCTCGGGCAAGATGCGGCTCGCCATCGAGGCGGTGATCTCCGGCGTCGCCGTGGTCATCATCATGACCATGGGCAAGTCGGGCCTCTCCACCTCCGTGGCCTTCCCCTTCTTCAAGGACCTGCTGCTCAACCTCGGCGTCTTCTTCGTGGTGTTCGGCGTGTTCGTCATCGTCGCGGCGGGCAATGCGGTGAACCTCACTGATGGCCTCGACGGCCTCGCCATCGTGCCGGTGATGATCGCGGCCGGCACCTTCGGCCTCATCGCCTATCTCTCCGGCAACGTGCGGTTCGCCGATTACCTGCAGATCCACTACGTCGCCGGCGTCGGCGAGCTGGCGGTGGTCTGCGGCGCGGTGATGGGGGCCGGCCTCGGCTTCCTGTGGTTCAATGCCCCGCCCGCCCAGGTCTTCATGGGCGACACCGGCTCGCTCGCGCTGGGCGGCCTACTCGGCACGGTCGCGGTGGCCACGAAGCACGAGATCGTGCTCGCGGTGGTCGGCGGCCTGTTCGTGCTGGAGGCGGTCTCGGTGATCGTGCAGGTGGCGTCGTTCAAGCTCACCGGCAAGCGCGTGTTCAAGATGGCGCCCATCCACCACCATTTCGAGCAGCTCGGCTGGACCGAGCCGCAGGTGGTGATCCGCTTCTGGATCATCGCCGTCGTGCTGGCGCTGGCGGGGTTGGCGACGCTCAAGCTGCGGTGAGAAGCGATATCGCCTAATCGAAAGGCCCGCGGGAGCACCTCCCGCGGGCCTTTTTCACGAGGTTACGCGGAAAGACGTCACCGCCCGCACGTATTGATGCCCAGCAGCGGATACGCCGGGCAGAAGCGGAAGGCGGCGGTGAGCAGCATCACCACGCCCACGGCGCCGATCAGCCAGGTCCAATGCCCGAGCCCGGCCAGCGCCGGCACGGAGGGGGCCACGAAGGGCACCAGGATCAGCACGACCCCGGCGATGAAGCGCAGCACCCGGTCGATCCCACCCACGTTCGCCACCATCTCGCTCTCCCAATTCCAAGTTCAGCGGGCAAACCCAGCAAGCCTGCCCCGGCGGGGCGGGTCCACGATCCCGTTGGCTACATTCAACAGTATGAATGTCGAATCGGGCAAGCGGGGGATTTCCCTTAAGGCCGGGTGCCTGCGAAAGGGGTTCGCACTTTTTCGCATCATGCTCTAGACGGGAGCCCGGAGTGCATTGCCGCAACGGACGATTTTACTGCCATGATCCCCGTCACCGTCTTCAAAGATGCAACCGTCGCCCTTTTCGGGCTGGGTGGCTCAGGCCTTGCCACCGCAGAAGCGCTCAAGGCCGGCGGCGCCACCGTCGTCGCCTATGATGATTCCGAGGCCTCCCGCCGCAAGGCCGGAGAGGCGGGAATCCTCGTGCAGGATCTCCACGACATCGATTGGACCATCGTCCAGGCGCTGGTGCTCGCCCCCGGCGTGCCGCTCACCCACCCCGAGCCACACTGGTCGGTGAAGCTGGCCCAGGCGGCGGGCGTCGAGATCATCGGCGACATCGAACTGTTCTGCCGCGAGCGGCAGGCCATCGCGCGCCGCTCGCCGTTCGTGGCCATCACCGGCACCAACGGCAAGTCCACCACCACGGCGCTCATCACCCACATCCTGCGCGTCGCCGGCCGCGACGTGCAGATGGGCGGCAATATCGGCACCGCCATCCTGTCGCTTGCCCCGCCGAAGCCCGGCCGGGTGCATGTGGTGGAGTGCTCCTCCTACCAGATCGACCTCGCCCCCGGCCTCGACCCCTCCGTGGGCGTGATGCTCAACATCACCCCGGACCATCTCGACCGGCACGGCACCATCGAGAACTACGCGGCGGTCAAGGAACGCCTCGTCACCGGCGTCGAGCAGACCGGCACCGCTGTCGTGGGCGTGGACGACGATTTCTCCGCCGCCATGGCCGACCGGGCAGAGCGCGCCGGCAAGCACGTGGTGCGCATCTCGGTCAGGCGGCCCCTGCCCGACGGCATCTGGCGCGAGGGCGAGACGCTCGTGGTGTCCGAAGGCGGCGCCGAGGTGTTCCGCCTGCCGCTGGGCGGCATCGGCTCGCTGCGCGGGGCGCACAATGCGCAGAACGCCGCCGCCGCCTACGCCGCCTGCCGCGCGCTCGGCGTCGCGCCGGAGGTCATCACTGTGGCGATGAAGCGCTTCCCCGGCCTTGCCCACCGCATGGAAGAGGTGGGCAACAAGGGCAAGGTACTGTTCGTCAATGATTCCAAGGCGACCAATGCGGATGCCGCCGAGCGCGCGCTGACGAGCTTCACCGACATCTTCTGGATCGCCGGCGGCAAGCCGAAGGCCGGCGGCATCGCCCCGCTCGCCCCCTTCTTCGATCGCGTCGCCAAGGCCTATCTCATCGGCGAGGCCGCGCAGGATTTCGCCGCGACGCTGGCGGACAAGGTGCCCCACGAGATCGTCGGCACCCTCGACAAGGCGGTGGAAGCCGCCGCGCGGGACGCCGAGGCGTCCGGCCGCGGGGATGCGGTGGTGCTGCTGTCGCCGGCCTGCGCCAGCTTCGACCAGTATCCCAATTTCGAGGTGCGCGGCGACGCCTTCCGCACGCTGGTGCAGGCGCTGCCGGGCATCCAGGCCCGCACGCAGTCCACCACGCCGGTGGCGCAGAAGGAGCCGCCCAAGGGCGGCGGCCATCCGCACGGCAACCCCCACGGCAACCCCCATGGCGGCGGACACCCCCACGGCGCCGGAGGGCACCCGGGGGGACATCCCGGCAAGGGACACCCCTGAGATCACCGAGGGTTCATCCGCCGACCTGCGCGGAGCGGGTATCCGACGGGCGGCGCACGGCCTTGTGGTTCAAGGCCTTCCGTGGCACGTGTGCATTGCACAATGGAGAAGTCGATGGCCGAGACCGGCACCCGCACGCCCCTGCACGCCCCGCCGCTGGTGGAAGGCCTCTCCGCCTTCGCGGGTGACTACGACCTGATCCTCTGCGACGTCTGGGGCGTGCTGCACAACGGCGTCGCGTCCTTCCCCGCCGCCTGCGAGGCGCTGACGAAGGTGCGGGCGGGCGGCGCGACGGTGGTGCTGGTCTCCAACGCACCGCGGCCCAACCGCTTCATCATGGGCATGCTCGACGGCCTTGGTGTACCGCGCACCGCCTATGACGCCATCGTCACCTCCGGCGACGTGACGCGCGACATGCTGGAGGCGCGGCCGGGCGCCCGCGTCTACCACCTCGGCCCCGCGCGGGACGTGGGCACGTTCGACGGGCTGGACCTCACCCTCGCCTCGCTTGAGGACGCGGACCTCGTGGTCTGCACCGGCCTCCTCGACGACGACGTGGAGACCCCGGAGGATTATGCCGACGCCCTCGCCGCCATGAAGGCGCGGGAGCTGCCCTTCATCTGCGCCAATCCCGACCTCGTGGTGGAGCGCGGCGACAAGCTGATCTTCTGCGCCGGCGCCATCGCCCAGGCCTATGAGCAGATCGGCGGCAAGGCCTATTGGTGCGGCAAGCCCTACCGGCCCATCTACGACACCGCCTTCGCCCGCGCCGAGGTGATCCGCGGCGAGGTGGTGGAGCGCGCCCGCGTGCTCGGCATCGGCGATGCGTTGCGCACCGACATCGCCGGCGCCAACGATGCGGGCTTCGACAGCCTGTTCATCTCCGGCGGCATTCATGCGCAGGAGCTGAAGTCCATCGACGGCGCCGTTCCCGACACCGAATCCCTCGCCGACCTCTTCACCGGCCACGCCCATCCGCGCGGCGTCATGCCCCGCCTCGCCTGGTAGCCGCGCCCGGGCGACATTCGGTTCCTTGAATTTGCCCGTGGTTTGACCGATCTCGAAGGCCGAATATCCTGTCCCGGTGCCGTCGAGGTTCCGGGCGTCCCGCCGAACACCAAGGCAAGGCTTGCGCCCGCCGATGACCGTGTCCCTTCCCCCTGACTTCGTGCTCGTCCACGGCCCCGAGCCCCTGCCGCCGGCGCTCAAGCGCCCCGTCATCGCCATCGGCAATTTCGACGGCGTGCATCGCGGCCATCAGGCGGTGTTCGCCGCGGCGCGGACCATGGCGGCCGAAGCGGGTGGGCCGGCGCTGGCGCTCACCTTCGAGCCGCACCCGCGCACCTTCTTCAATCCCGCCACCGCGCCCTTCCGCCTGACTCCGGCGGCCGAGAAACTGCGCCGCATCGCCGAGAGCGGCCTTCAGGGCGCCATCGTGCTCGATTTCGACGCCGCCCTCGCCGCCATGGAGGCCGAGGACTTCGTGCGCGAGGTTCTGGTCGGCCGCTACGGCGTCGCTGGCGTGGCGGTGGGCTTCGATTTCCATTTCGGTCGCCAGCGCGCCGGATCACCCGCCTTCCTCAAGGAAGCGGGAGAACGGCACGGCTTCGCCGTGACCGTGGTGGAGCCCATGCGCGATGAGAACGACGCCATTTCCTCCACCGCCGTGCGCCGGGCGCTGGCTTCGGGACAGGTAGGCCATGCTGCCCACATGTTGGGACGCCCCTTCGCGGTGACGGCGGAGGTGATCCACGGCGACAAGCGCGGCCGCACCATCGGCTTCCCCACCGCCAATCTCGCCTTGCCGCAGGATCTGGAACTGGCCTTCGGCATCTATGCGGTGCGCGCCATGACGCCCGCCGGCCGATTCGACGGAGTGGCCAACTATGGCCGGCGCCCCACCTTCGACAATGGCCGGGCGCTGCTGGAAGTGCACCTGTTCGACTTTTCCGGCGATCTCTATGGCCAGTCCATCGAGGTGGAATTCCACGCCTATATCCGGCCCGAGCTGAAGTTCGACGGCATCGACGCGCTCGTCGCGCAGATCAGGGCCGATGCGCAGCAGGCGCGCGAGGTGCTGGCGCGGGAAGTCTGACGGATCGCCGGGTTAAGTTAGCCACACCTTAACCGGCTGGTCCCATTCTGGGGCGGATGACGAAAGCCGCCAGAAAAGACCGCAAAGCCGTGCCACCCGCACCTGCCGCTCCCCTTGCCGCTCCCCCGGAAGACCGCCGCTCGCCCTTCATCCGGCTGGCCGACCTCCTCGCGGGGATCGAGCCGGGGCGACAGCCGCTGAGCGCCGCCGTGGGCGAGCCGCAGCACGCCATGCCGGATTTCGTCGGCCCGGTTCTCACCAGCAATCTCTCAGGCTTCGGCCGCTACCCCCGCGCCGAAGGCACGCCCACCTTCCGCGCCGCCGCCGCCCGTTGGCTGGCGCAGCGCTACAAGCTGGCGAAGCCCTTGGATGCCGACCGCGAAGTGCTGGCGCTGAACGGCTCCCGCGAGGGCCTGTTCTCCGCCGCCATCGTCGCGCAACGCCTCACCGATCCGGCGAAGGGCGCCAACGGCAAGCCGGCAATGTTGCTGCCCAATCCCTTCTACGCCGCCTATGCCGCGGGCGCGGAGGCCGCCGGCTGCGAGGCGGTCGTGATGCCGACCACGAAGGAAAGCGGCTGGCTGCCGGACCTCGACGCGCTCGATCCGGACCTGCTGAAGCGGACGGTGGCCATCTACATCGCCTCCCCCGCCAATCCGCAGGGCGCCATCGCCTCCGCCGACTATCTCGGCAAGGCGCTGGAGCTGGCGCGGCGCAACCGCGCCTTCCTGTTCTCGGACGAGTGCTATTCGGAAATCTACCTCGGCGCGGAAAAGCCGGCCGGCATTCTCGAAGTGGCCGGCACCGACCTCACCCGCGTCGTGGCGTTCAATTCCCTGTCCAAGCGCTCGTCTTTGCCCGGCCTGCGCTGCGGCTTCTGTGCCGGCGATCCGGCCTTCCTGAAGGACTTCCTCGCCTTCCGCTGGGTGGCCGCGCCGCAGGTGCCGGAGCCCCTGCAGGCGGTGGCCGTGGCGGCGCTGGAGGACGAGGCCCACGTCACCCGCTCCCGTGACCTCTATGCCGCAAAGTTCGACCTCGCCGACCGCATGCTTGCCGGCCGCTTCGGCTATGAGCGGCCCGGCGGCGGCTTCTTCCTGTGGCTCGACGTGTCCCACCTGGCCGACGACCACCTCACCGGCGGCGAGGCGGCGGCGGTGAAGCTGTGGCGCGAGCAGGGCCTGCGCACGGTGCCGGGGGGCTATCTCGCCCGCCGCGACCTCACCGGGGCCAACCCCTCCGCCGGATTCCTGCGCGTCGCGCTGGTCCAGGATCTGCCCACCTGCGAGGAGGTGCTGAAGCGCCTCGTCGCTGCCCTCTGAAGGGAGCCGCGCCGATGCCCATGGCCCGCCGACGCCCGAAGGCAGCCGCCTCCGCCGATGCCGTCATCAACAGCCGGATGGACGCGCCCCACCACCATATGCCCCGGCTCGAACTGATCCCGGAGAGCATCCGGCTGGTGGTGCGCCGGCGCGGGCGGGAGATCGTCGGGACCGGACTGATCCTCGCGACGCTGATCTCCTTCGTCGCGCTCGGCACCTGGTCCGCGGCCGACCCGAGCCTGTCCAACGCCACCCATGCGCCGGTCACGAACCTCTTGGGCCGGCCCGGCGCGATCATCGCCGATCTGCTGATCCAGCTGTTCGGACTCGCGGCGCTGGCCGTGCTGCTGCCGCCGCTCTATGCCGGCTGGCGGCTCGTCACCCACCGCCCGTTCGCGCGCGAACGCCTGCGCATCACCTGCTGGCTCATCGGCGTGCTCGGCACCACGGCGTTCCTCGGCGCCATTCCGCAACCGGACCACTGGCCGGGCCTCACCGGCCTCGGCGGCGCCTTGGGCGATCTGTTTCCCCGTGCCTTCGGCGTCATGCGCGGCGGCGCGCTCGCGGCCCTTGATTCCATGCTGATCGGCGCCGCCGGCCTCGCGATCGGGGCGGCAGGCCTGTTCTTCGCCTTGAGCGGCGGCCGGCGCACGCCCCTGAAGCTCGCCCCCGCCTCCGAGCTGCCGGGCGAGGTGGGCGACGAGGACGAGGAGGACGACGGCACCGCCGTTTCCCTCGGTGCCCTCACCCACACCTTCCTCTCGTGGAAGGCGCGCCTCTCCGGTGCCGGGCTCACCCGCCGCGCCGTCCCCGCCCCTGCCGCGTCAGCCGGCCGGGCGGAAGGCGCAGGCGAGCGTCAGGAGCCGCGTCTGGAGGGGGCCGGCGCCCCCGCGCCCCACGACGTTCCCGATGCCCCGCTGGATGCTGCCAC